>DASXNK010000159.1 GCA_036495095.1 Candidatus Dormiibacterota bacterium
CTTGCAGCGTCGATCTCGATCATGTAGGCTGCACCATCGTCACCGAACTGTTGGAGGGACACCTGGCGATGGCGACCGATCTGCACGTCGAGAGGCAGCAGGGTGCGCAGGCCCGCGCGGTGCCGGAGCCGTACGTCCCCACCGGCGCGGACCGGACCCGGTTCCAGTACGTCAACGAGACCATCGACAAGCTGGTGGGCGAGCGGCGGACGCCGCTCTACGACTCGGTGGTGATCGTCGGCGGCCTCGGCATCACCGCCCACACCTTCGCGGCCCGGCTGGCCCGCAGTCCCGAGTTCGCCGGCAACGTCGTCCTCGCCGGCCCGCCCGCCAGGGAGGACCGCCGGCTCAAGGCGGGCGTCTCCCTCCGCGCCGCCTCCGCCGACTTCCTCGCCTACGCGCTGAACACGTCGACGGACGCGGTGGTGCGGCAGTGCGCGGGCTCTCACCGGGCCGACCAGCCGGTCGCCTTCCGGCAGACCGCGTCGATGGCCTACAAGGACGGCCAGGGCAGCTGGCGGGCCACCCGGGTCGAGCCCTGGCAGGGCGGCAGGCACGGCAAGAAGCGTCCCGGCATGTACGGCTTCCGCAACTCCCGCACCGCCCTGGCGATCAGGGAGCTCGCCTTCCAGGACGGGATCATCGAGAAGCAGGAGCCGGTGACCTCGCTGGAGCACGCCCGCTCGCTCGCCACCGGCCGGCGCCCGCTGATCGTCAACGTCACCACCAACGGCGGGCTGCTCGGCAACGAGACCTACACGCCCACCGCGGGCGTCGTCGCCGCGCAGATGCCGTTCAAGGAGAGGCCGGGCGGCGTCCGCGGTCCGCTCGAACCCAGGACCACCTACGCGCCGCTGGTGAACCGCGAGGGCGCCATCGACGTCGGCTACTACACCCCGTTCTCGGACCCGCTCTCCCCGGAGGCGACCTGGTACGGGATCATGGCCCGGCCGCTGCGGCTCAGGAAGCCGTTCGACAAGGAGCGCGAGCTCGACATCCTCGTCGAGGAGACCCTCGGCCTCGGTGAGCTGATGGGCCTCGACCCGGTCGACCCCGACGAGACCACCGGTCGCGCCTTCGTGCCCGCGCCGCCGCCGCGTGCCCCGAAGGGCTCGGCGCCCGGCACCCTCGAGCTGCGCCGCGCCTGCACCCCGTTCGTCGCCGCCTACTACGCGGATGGCATGACCGGCGGCACCATCGGCGCCACCATCGCCGCCGAGGCGGTGCTCCGCGGCCAGGACCCGTATCCCGCGGTCGCCAGGGCGCTGGCCGGCTACCGCCGCTGGAACTACGCCTGGTACGTCGAGACCGTCCACCTGCCGATGGTGGTCGACCGGCTGATGCGGATCAGCGTGCGCGGCGCGATGCTCTGGCCGCACCGCACCGCGGTCAACCACTGGTTCTCTCGCGCCTGAGGCGCAGCGCGGGACGCGCCCCGTATCATCGGCTCTGGACCGTCGCGGAATGACGGTCCGGTGGCCGGTGGTACGGGGTGGCGCTGCGTGTACAGGTCGACGAGAGTGACCGTGAAGGACGGCAGTGGGGGGACCCGCCAGCTGGCGCTGGGGCCGAGCGCCTTCCTGGTGCTCGGCTACGCGGCGCGGCTGGGGAGGGTGACCCCGTACCAGCTCAAGCAGCTCGCCAAGCAGGGCGTGTCCTGGTTCTGGGACTTCCCCCACTCCCAGCTCTACGTCGAGCCGGCGCGGCTCGCCAAGCTGGGCCTGCTCGAGGAGATCGTGGAGGGGCACGGCCGCCGGCGCAAGCTGTACTCGCTCACCGAGGCGGGTCGCGAGGTGCTGCGCCAGTGGTTCGACAGCCCGGTGCACGAGCAGCACGAGGTGCGCGACCTCGGCCTGCTCAAGCTGGTCTTCGCCGGGCTCACCGACCCGGCGCGGATCCGCCGGCTCGCCGAGGAGCAGATCGCGCTGCACCGCCAGCGGCTCGCCGAGTACGACCTGATCATCTCCGACTGGACGTCGTTCTCACGCCTGTACCCCAACCAGATCACGGTGCGCATGGGCCAGCTCCACGAGCAGGCGTACCTCACCTTCTGGCGGTCGATCCTCGACGAGCCGCCCGCGATGGACCCGCGGCTCGAGTCGATCTACGACGAGAACAGCACGGTGGTCACCGCCCGGGTCTGAGCCTCAGCCGGTGCAGCCCGCCGGACGGGGCACGGGATTGACCAGGGTGGAGCCCACCGGCGAGCCCAGGTAGGTCACCACCAGCCTCACCGCCTCGGTGCCGTCGTTGCGGGCGGTGTGCGCGGTGTTGGCGGGCACGTCGAACGCCTGGCCCGGCCCGAGGTGACGGGGCGCGCAACCCGGGTCGCTGGCGACCGTCAGGGTGAGCTGGCCGGCGGCGACCACGGTGTTCTCGAAGCCCGGGTGGGTGTGCCAGGGGGCCACGCCGCCGGGTTCGATGGTCACCGTCTGCACGGTGAGCTGGCTCGGCGGCGCCACCGTGATGTGGAGCGGGTCGGTCATCGTGCCCTGGCCCAGCTGGGTGCGGATCACCTTGCTCGCCGGGCTGGCGCTCGCGGTCGCGGTCGCCGCCGGCGTGCCGGTGGCCGCCGCGGTGCCCCCGCTCGACCCGCAGGCCGCGACGGCGCCGCCGAGGAGGGTCAGGACGAGGCCGCTGAGGACGCGTTGCACGGCACCGGACTCTACCCCTGCGGCAGCGCCGGTTTCAGCCGCTCAGACCCGCCGTCCGAGGAAGGCCATCAGCTGCTCCTGGCGGGCGGCGCCCTCGGGCGCCGGCAGCTCGGGCCCGAACACCCGGGGGGAGCGCATCCCCCCGCCGTCGATCGCCCGCCAGCGGGTGAGGGTGTCCTCGACCAGCGCCGGGTCGAGCTCGACGTCGACCCCGGCGGCGCGGGCCAGGTCCCAGGTGTGCACCAGCACCTCGCCGGTCATGAACTGCTCGAGCATGATCATCAGGGGCATGTCGCCGATCGGGCCGGGGACGACCCGGTCGAGCGCCTCCGGGGTCAGCGCCGCGGTGGTGGCCGCGCGCGCCGCCACCCAGCCGGCCACCGGCCGGTCGCCGGCGAGCTCGCGGTTGCCGGGACGCTCGGCCGGGAGCGCGGTCCCGGACGCGAGCATGCCCACCATCCGCACCCCACCGATGACGTGGCCGGCGATGTCGACCGCCACCCACTCCGCGCAGGGGGAGGCGCTCTCCCAGCGGTCCGCGGGCACGGCGCGGAGCACCCGCTCGAAGCCGTCGAGCGCGGTGGTGTAGGCGGCCAGGGTGTCGCTCATCGGCGGATCGTAGCTCGGGGCCTACGCCACCGCCACCAGGTCGCCGTCGTCGCTCGCCCGGTCGCTGCGGCCGCCGCGCAGCGGCACCTCGCGGAGGATGACGATCGCCACCAGCGCCAGCGCGGCGGCGGCGAGGGAGAGCCAGAACAGCTCGGCCACCGAGGCCGCGAAGGCGTCGTGGATGCCGGCGACGATCCGCGCCACCAGCCCCTGCTGCGACGCGGGCAGCGCGGCGGAGATCTGGCCGCCGAGGTCGCCGACCGCGGTGAGGCCGCCGCTGTTGCCGGCGAGGTGCGCGGCCGCGCTCGCGGGCACGCCCTGGGCGCCGAGCGCGCCCGGCAGCCGGCTGGCGAAGCCGGCGCTGAAGAGGGTGCCGGCCGCGGCCAGGCCCACCGAGCCGCCCACCTGCCGGAAGAAGGTCAGGGTGCTGGTGGCGACGCCGATGCGGTTCGGGGTCACGCAGTTCTGCACCACCACGGTGAAGCCGCTCAGCGACGGTCCGACGCCGAGCCCGAAGACGAGCATCCACGCCCAGAGCGCCGGGCTGCCGGTGGTCGCGTCCAGCCGGGTCATCAGCGCCGCGCCGGCGACCAGGAACACCGCCGAGCCGGTGAGCAGCCAGCGGTAGTGGCCGGTCCTGCTGATCAGGATGCCGCCCGCCATGCTGCCGCCGATGAGCCCGACCAGCAGCGGCCAGGTCTCGTACCCGGAGCCGGTGGCGCTCACCCCGCGCACCGCCTGGTAATAGCGGGGCAGGAAGATCACCGCGGTGAACATCGCGACGGAGATGAGGAACACCGCTGCCTGCGAGGCGGAGTAGGTGCGGTCGCGGAAGAGGTCGAGCGGCATGATCGGCTCGCGGGCACGACCCTCGACGATCACGAAGCCGGCGAGCACCACCGCACCGAGGAGGATCAGGCCGCCGACGCCGGGGCTGGTCCAGTCGGGCAGGACGCCGCTGGCGCCGGCCTGGCCCTTGTTGGAGAGGCCGATGAGCAGCGGCACCACGCCGGCGCTGAAGAGGGTGATGCCGAGGAAGTCGATGTCCCGCCACGAGCCCGCGCTGCGGCGCACCGTCGGCAGCACCGCGGCGATGATCGCCAGCGCGGCGACGCCGATGGGGAGGTTGACGTAGAACACCCAGTGCCAGCTGACGTGGTCGGTGAGGAAGCCGCCGATGAAGGGGCCGGCGACGAAGCTGATCCCGAACACCGCGCCGAACAGGCCCTGGTAGCGGCCCCGCTCGCGGGGGCTGAAGAGGTCGCCGATCACCGCCAGCGAGATCGGGAAGAGCGCGCCGGCGCCGATGCCCTGGAGGGCCCGGAAGGCGATCAGCTGAGTCATGTTCTGGGACAGGCCGCTCAGCGCCGAGCCGACCAGGAAGAGCGCGATGCCGGTCAGCAGCAGCGGCTTGCGACCGTAGGCGTCGGAGAGCCTGCCGTAGATCGGCCCGGTGATCGTCGAGGTGAGCAGGTAGACGGTGACCACCCAGGTGTACAGGCTGTCGCCGTGCAGGTCGGTGACGATGCGCGGCAGCGCCGTGCCCACGATGGTCTGGTCGAGCGACGCGAGGAACAGACCGAGGAGGGTGGCGCCGAGCACCGCCATCCGGGCGCGGTGCGAGATCTGCACCGGGACGGCGGCGGGCGGACGCACGGACGTGGCCATGGGAGGATCTCCTTGGGGCGTGGACATGGTCAGGCCGCCTCGGTGTGGTCGCCGGCGGTCGCGGCGGCGTCGGTCGCGGGCGTCTGGGCGCCGGCGGCGCGGCGGAAGAGCGGCGACGGCCACCAGTTCCAGCGGCCGAGCAGGGTCACCACCGCCGGCACCAGCACGGTGCGGATCAGGAAGGTGTCCATGAGCACGCCCGCGGCGATGCCATAGCCGATCTGGCGGATCTGGTCGGAGCCGGCCGCGTTGCCGGCACTGATGGCCAGAACCGCGAAGGTGCCGCCGAGGATGACGCCGGCGGTGGTCACCGTGGTCCCGGTGGCGCCGACCGCGCGTCGCACCGCCTCGGCCAGCGGAACGTGGTGCGCCTCCTCGCGGATGCGCGTCATCACCAGGATGTTGTAGTCCGATCCGAGCGCCATCAGGAAGACGAACATCAGGAAGGGCAGCACGAAGTTGATGCCCTGCGAGCCACCGATGTGGACGAAGACGATGGCGACGGCGCCGAGCGCGGCGAGGTAGGAGAGCAGCACGCTCACCACCAGGTAGAGCGGCGCCACCAGGCTGCGCATCACCAGCGCCAGCAGCATCGCGATCAGCACCGCCACGATGGGGATGACCATGGAGAGGTCGTCGTGGGCGAGGTGGCTGACGTCGTAGGCGAAGGCGGTGAGGCTGAAGACGCCGCTGTCGACAGCGCCCACCCGCCGCGCGATCGCGGTCACGGTGTCGCGCAGGCCGGGCACGGCGGCGAGCGCCGCCGGCGACGAGGTGTCGCCGTGGAGCGTGGCCGCCGAGAGCTCGACGGTGCGGCCGCCGCCGGCGACGTACTGGCCGAGACGGCGGTAGCTGTTGAGCTCGGCCGTGGTCACGCCCGCGGGCGGGGCCGCGGTCGCCGCCAGCTGCTGCGGGTCGCTGCCGGTGAGCGCATGGATGCGGACGATCTGCGCGGCACTGAGCCCCAGGTCGAGCGGACCGGTGACGGCGCCGACCCGGCCGCTGGCCTCGAGCTGCCGCTGCGCCTCGTCGACCGCGGCCAGGCTGCTCCACACCGGCTGGGGGAAGTGGAGAAGGACATCGGACGGATTGGGCGGAGCCGGGAGGTGGGCGGCGAGCACCGCGGTGCCGGCCGCCGAATCGCTGCCCGCGGGGCCGGTCGACTGATCGGCGAAGCCGGCGGTGGACGCCGACAGCGACCCCGCGGCGAGGGCGGCGAATCCGAGCACGCCGACCGCGGCGACGGCCAGCGGCCGGCGGGTCACGCCCGCGGCGATGCGGCCGTAGAGCCCGGTCTTCGGGTTCTCGACCAGGCGGGTGCGGCTCGGCCAGAAGACCGCCCGGCCGAAGATCGCGAGGATGGCAGGCAGCAGGGTGAGCCCGGCGAGGAGCATCAGTGCGATGCCGATCGCCAGGGCTGGTCCGAGGCTCTGGTAGAGGCCGAAGCGGGCCAGCACCAGGCTCATCAGGGCGGCGATGACGGTGAGCGCGCTGAAGGTGATCGACTCGCCGACGGTGCTCACCGCGCGCACCACCGCGTCCTTCGGGGCCAGCCCGCGGCGCAGCTCCTCGCGGACGCGGAACACCAGGAACAGCCCGTAGTCGGTGCCGGCGCCGAGCAGCAGCACCACCAGCACCACCTGGGTGATGCTCGAGACCTGCACCCCGAGGCGGGTGGCGGCGGCGATCACCGGGCTGGCGAGCAGCAGCACCATCACCGCGGGGGCGAGGGTGAGCAGCGGCGCCAGCAGCGCCCGGAAGGCGACCAGCAGCAGCACCACGATGAGGAGCATCGAGAGCCCCTGGGTGCTGCTCGTCGACGAGCTGGCGCCCTTCTGGGTGTCGACCACCGTCGGCAGCTCGCCGGTCAGGTTGTAGGTGAGGTGGTCGGAGGCCGAGGCGGTGGCCAGCGTCGCGCGGATGGTGCCGACCAGCCGGCTGCCGTCGCCGGACCCGTCGTAGGGGGCGAGGCGGGTCTGGATCAGCGCCTGGCGCACCGCTCCGTCCGGCGAGGCGCCGAGGTCGCGCACCGTGAGGTCGTTCGCGAGCGTGGGGACGCGCTGCTCCAGGCGGAGGATCGCGGCCTGGTCGGTGGCGCTGAGCGCGCCGCTGCGAGTGCTCGCCACCACGATCGCGGAGGCGTAGCTCGAGTTCAGGAAGGGCTTGGCCAGCTCGGCGGCTCTCATGCTCGCGGTGTCGGCGGGCAGGAAGCCGCCGTTGGTGTCCTTCGACACGCTCGCCAGCGAGGGGAAGAGGTGCACGCTCAGCACCGTGACCGCGAGCCAGAGCACCACCACCGGGTACCGGAAGCGCACCGAGAACCGGCCGATCCCGCCGAAGATCCGCTTCACCGGAGGGGGCCGTCGGTGAGCTTGGCCAGCAGGCCGGTGAAGGTGGCGAGCTCGCCGTCGCTGAGGCCGCTGGCGAGGCTGCGCACGATCTCGCGCTTGAGCTCGCTGAACCGCGTGGTGACCTCCTCGGCCTGGGAGGTGGCGACGATCCAGACCCGGCGGCGGTCCCCGGGGTCGGTGTGCCGCTGCACCAGTCCGCGGCTGATCAGCCGGTCGACCAGCTGGGTGGCGCTGCTGGGACCGACCCCGAGGAGTGCGGCGAGCTCGTGCATCGTCACCCGGCCGCGACCGGCCAGGGTGCGGAGCACCTCGAGCTGGTGGAGGGTGACGCCGCTCAGCTCGGTGGACATGGTCGCGCAGAGGCCGCGCGGGAGCACCGAGTCGACGCGCTGTCGCATCCGGGCCTGGAGCTCGAGCAGCTGCTCGACGAGCTCCTCCCGCGGGGCCGACACTGCCAGGGCGGAATCGTTCATGCCCCGAACCGTAAGGGCACCGCGGCGATCGGTCGGTTCGGTGGGCGTCCTGTCGCTCGGTCATCACCGGGCTGTCACACGGGCCGCCCGCAGCGTATCCTCAGGTGAGGGTTTGGGAATGGATCGGGGAAGGTGTGGTGTGAGCGTCATGGGCTCCCCGCAGAGGGAGGTGGACGTTCCGAGACGGCCGCTGGCCCGCTGGGTGGGCGAGGGGCTGGTCGAGATCGACTTCCGCGCCGGGGCGCCGGAGTCGCGGGTCCGCCGCCTCCGCCGTCACGGCGGCACGGTGATCTCCGCCCTGGCGCTGAGCGGCGGCCTGGGCCTCGCCGCCGTCGCCCTTCATCACATCTTCACCGGCGGCTGACGCCCTCAGCGCCGGGCCCAGTCCTCCGGCTCAGTCAGCGGAGGTCGGCTCCGGCCAGTCGCCCGGCTGGGCCTGGTGGCGGGGCGCCGCCTCCCAGTCGTCGCGGGGCGGCGAGAAGGCCTCCACCGCGGTGCAGCCCTCGGGGCCGACGACCACCGAGTGCGGGAGCCCGCTGGGGATGACCCAGAGGTCGCCGGGGCGGCGGAGCCGGCTGTCGCCATCGATGGTGAGGGTGAGCTCGCCGCGCACCACCACGCCGAGCTGCTCCTGGTGGTGCCGGTGCTCGGGCATCTGCAGCGACGGTGCGAGGTCGATCACGGCGAAGCTGAGCCGCTCTCCGTGCACGGTGCGGGCGAGGATGCCCTCGAGGAGGTTGTAGGGGGCGAGCTCCTCCGCCGTCGCCCACTGGTGCCCGCTCGAGACCGCCATCACAACTCCTCCTGCTGTTCACGCCGTCCACCGCGGCGCCCGCCAGCATATGCTGTCGGGCGGAAGGGACCGATCAAGGGGGAGCCGTGTCCGGCGAGACCACCGACGAGCGCGCCGCGTGGGGCGTCGCGTGCCATGCAGAGCCGCGCTGGCCGGCCTCGCTCGCCGCCCTGGCGGCGCTCCTCCTGTACCTGACCCTGCCCGCGAGGCTGACCGTGGGACCGGCCTGGCTGATCCCCGCCGGCGAGGGCGCCCTGCTCCTCTTCCTCACCCTGACGTCTCCGATGCGGGACCGTGAGGAGCGGGTGGGCCGGTGGCTCTCCCTCGCGGTCATCGCGGTGATCAACGCCGCCAACGTGGTGTCGCTGGTGCGGCTGATCGACCTCCTGGTCACCGGCACCAAGGCCGATGGCCGGTCGCTGATCATCTTCTCGGTCCAGATCTGGCTCACCAACGTGCTGGTCTTCGCCCTCTGGTACTGGGAGCTCGACCGCGGCGGGCCCGGAGATCGCACCCACCCGCAGCACCGCGAGCCCGACTTCCTGTTTCCGCAGATGGTCACGCCGGAGGCGGCGCCGCCGCGGTGGTCGCCCAGCTTCGTCGACTACGCATACGTGGCTTTCACCAACGCCACCGCCTTCAGCCCGACCGACACGATGCCGCTCACGGCGATGGCGAAGGGGCTGATGGCGGTGCAGTCGCTCGCCTCACTGCTCACCGTCGCGGTGGTGGCGGCCCGTGCCGTCAACATTCTGGGGGGATCATGAACCGAACCGTCCGCGTCGCCTCGCTCGCCGCGCTCGCCGCCCTGGTCAGCGTCTCCGGCTGCGGGAGTCCGGCGGCCGCCCCGCCGGCGCCGACCCGGGACGCGGCCAGCTCCTCGCCGGCGATCGTCGTTCCCAGCCTGCCGTCCGCGCCCGGCGCCGCCACCCCGGCCGCGACCACGGCCGCCCCCGCGACGGTCGCGGGACCGCCGCACATCATGGTCATCGTCATGGAGAACCGCGAGGCCAGCTCGGTGCTGGGCCAGCCCGACGCGCCGTACATCAACTCGCTGGCGAACGCCTACGGGCAGGCGACCAACTGGTACGGGATCAGCCATCCCAGCCTCCCCAACTACCTGGGGATGATCTCGGGCAGCGACCAGGGGGTGCACGACGACGGCACCGGCTACAGCTTCGCCGGCCCCACCCTCGTCGACCAGCTCGCCGGTCGAGGCGTCGGCTGGAAGGCGTACATGGAGGACATGCCCGCCCCCTGCTTCGGCGGCGCCTCGAGCGGGAAGTACGCCAAGAAGCACGACCCCTTCGTGTACTTCAGCTCGATCACCGGCAGCCCCGGCCAGTGCGCCCGGGTGGTGCCCCACAGCCAGCTGGGCGGCGACCTCCAGGCGGGCACCGCCCCGCCCTTCCTGTTCGTCACCCCCAACATGTGCAACGACGGCCACGACTGCGGCAACGCCACCGCCGACAACTGGCTGCGCGGCGAGATGCAGATGGTCACCGGCTCGAGCTGGTACCGCCAGGGCGGCTCGGTGGTGGTCACCTGGGACGAGGGCGGCAGCAACAACGGCTGCTGCGGCGGCGCCGCCGGCGGACGGATCGCGACCATCGTGGTGACCGCGGCGGGCCAGCGGCGGCTGACCACCGCGGGCGACCACTTCGGGATGTTGCGCGCCCTCGAGGAGGCCTACGGCGTCGGCTACCTCGGCCGCGCCGGCGACCCCGCGTCCGGCGACCTGCGGCCGCTGCTGGCCGCCTGAGGGCGGCGGGCGGCGGCGGCTCAGCCGACGACGACGTGCACCTGCCAGGCCGCGGTCGAGGCGATCAGGCAGAGCGGGCCGTGGCACCCGCTCTGCCCGGCCATCAGCCGGGTGTGCCCGGAGTGGGCGGCGAGGAAGGTGCCGTGGGCGCCGCCGCCGGCGTCGCGGCCGGAGTCGGCGGCGCTCACCACCCGCGGGTCGAGGGTGCGCGGCGCGCTCCACTGGCGGTGGGCGGCGCCCTGCAGGGCGACCACGATGCGGGTGCCCGGGGCCACCGTGATCGTCCGGCCGGAGTCGGCCTCGGTGAGGGTCACCGTGACCACCCCGCCGCTCGAGGGCGGGCGCGCCGGCGAGCCGGACGAGCCCCCGGCGGCGACCGCGGGCGCCGGGGTGGCGGCCGGCGGTGACGCCGGGCCGGGACGGCCCGCGGGCGGCACCGCGATCGCCCGGCCGGGCGGCGGCACCTCGGCGGCCCGGCTGTCGAGGGACCCCGACGAGGGCAGCGGCGTGGGGTGGACGGCGTGGCGGCCCTGGCCCTCGGTGCGCTCCATCGCCGGCCGGCCTCCGGCGAGGGCGACGAAGATGGCCACCGTCGCCACCGCGGCGAGCACCGGTAGCCAGCGCATCGCGAGCTGGGGCCGGCGGGGCTGGAACGGGCTCAGCCACCGGCGCCGGCGCCGCGAGTGCATCCCCCGCAGCGCCGCGGGCGGGTCGGGCCAGATCCGCCGCCCGATGTCGTCGACCTGGTTGCGGAGGTCGCTCATCTCGACTCCCCGAGCAGCTCGCGGAGCCGGCGGGTGGCGCGCTTGAGGTGGGTCTTCACCGTCTCCGGCGAGATCGAGGCGGCGGCCGCGACCTCGCCGACGGGGCGGCCCTCGACATGGCGGAGGACCACGGCCATGCGCTGCATCGGGCTCAGCCCCTCCAGGCCCCAGCGCACCCAGAGGCGGTCGATGTCGTCGAGGACCGCGGCGCGCATCTCCGCCTCGAGCGGGGTCTCGCGGCGGTGGCGCCGCCAGGCGTCGATCGCCAGCCGGGTGGCCACCCGGGCCACCCAGAGATCGGGCCGGTCGAGGCGGGAGACCCGCCCCCAGCGGGTCAGCGCCCGGGCGTAGGCGTCCTGGACGGCGTCCTCGGCGGCGGCGACGTCGCCGGTGGCGACGGCGACGATGCCCACGATCCGCTGGCAGCTCTCCTCGAAGAACGCCTCGAAGGATGCCTCCGAGGACGCCTCCGCCTGCTGCGCCGGAATGTCCATCGTCAGGGTCGCGGCGTCCACGTCATGCACACGTTTAACGGCCACCTCCCGGGGGACATGGCGCGGAGCCACCTGCTTCCCTCGATATGCTTCCGACATGGCGAAGCCGCTGACCCTCACCGACGGCAATTTCCGGGAGCGCGTGATCGAGTCGCCGATCCCCGCGCTCGTCGAGTTCTGGGCCGCATGGAACGCGACCTGCAAGGCCCTGGCCCCGAGCCTGGAGGTGCTGGCCGAGGAGTATGCGGGACGGGTGGTGGTCGCGAAGCTGGACGTCGACGCCAACCCCCAGACCGCCGCCCTCTTCGCGGTGATGACGGTGCCGACCCTCCTGCTCTTCCACCGCGGCCAGGCGCTGGAGCGGATCGACGGCTACCGCCCCATCCAGGTGTTCCGCGACGAGCTCGAGCAGGTCCTCGTCGGCGTGTGGAGCTGACCCCGGCCTGAGCGATGAGCCCCTCGCCGTCCTCGCCGCCACGCCGCCGCCGCCGGAGACGCTGCTGCTGCTGATCCGCCACGCCGAGCAGGCGACGATGCAGCGCCGCGACGCCCCGCTCAGCGACCGCGGCGAGCGGCAGGCGGAGCGGCTCGCCGAGCGGCTCGCCGCCCTGCCGCTCACCGCGGTGGTCTCCAGCCACCTTCGGCGCGCCCGGCGCACCGCCGAGGTCGTGGCCGGGCGGGCCGGGCTCGAGGCCGAGGTGGAGGAGGGGCTGGAGGAGGTCCGCCTCGGCGAGGAGGCGCGCTGGCGCCGCTACCGCGGGCTGCTGGAGCCCGATCCGGACGACTACGTCACCGCCGCGCTCAACGCGGTGCGGGTGCTGTCCCGCGCCCGCTGGACCGGCGAGGACGGCGAGGAGTCCCTGGAGTCGCTGCTGGAGCGCGGGCTCGCCGCCATCGACCGGGTGACCGAGCGCCACCAAGGCGGGGTGATCGCCTGCGTCTCCCACGGCGGGTTCATCAACGCCGTGCTCGGCTCGTGGACCGGGGCGCAGCGCCACATGTGGTTCGTGCCCTGGCACACCGGCATCTCGTCGGTGCTGATCCGGGGCGACGAGCGGGTGCTGCTCGGGCTCAACGACGCCACCCACCTGGGCCGCGACCAGGACATGCTCCACATCCTCGCCGCCGACGTGGTCAGCCGGCGCAGCGAGGGTCGAGGCCGATGAGCACCACCCCGTCGGTGTCGCCGAGGTAGAGGCCGGAGCTGTCGCCGGTGAGCTCGTGGGGGCGGGCGACGCCGGCGGTGGCGCGGACCGCCCCGCTGTGGGGGTCGGCGCAGCTCAGCGTGGCCCGCTGCGCGTCGGCGAGCCAGAGCAGTCCGTCGACCACGAAGGCGCGCAGGGTGTTGCCGCTGGGCAGGCCGCCGGAGGTCACCGCCAGTGGCGCGGCGAGGGCGCGGAGGTCGGCGGCGCGGCGGTGGCTGAGCTCCGAGGACAGGCCGGTGGGATGGGTGATCCACACCCCGTCGCTGTCGGCGGCGAGCCGGGCGCCGGCGGTGCTGTGCTCGGTGGCCGACGCCCGCCCGGCGCCGCTCGCGGGGTCGTGGACGCTGACCAGGGCGTCGCCGGAGGGCAGCCGCGTGCTCACGTACAGGTGCGCCCGGGCGGGGTCGAGGGCGACGTCGTCGATGCCGCCGCCCCCGTCCTGGGGGAGGGAGCGCAGCAGGGTGCCGGCGGTGGGGTCGACACCGAGCAGGTCGTGGCCCCAGCCCAGCCAGAGCAGCCCGTCGGTTCCCGCCAGCCGTGCCGAGAACTGCTCGAGATCGGCGGGGGGCTGCAGCGCCACCTCGTGCTCCACCTGCAGGCTCGCCGGGTCGAGTCCGTAGAGCGCCTGGCGCCCGGGGTTGGAGACTCCCGGGTGCACCCCCGCGCCCACCCAGAGCAGGCCGCCGGCGAGGGCGAGGCTGTCGGCGGCGGGAAAGGGCCCGGCCATCGTCACCCGGCCGGTGGCGCGGTCGAGGCGCGCCACCATCGCCCGGTCCGGGTCCCACACCCCCAGGGTGAGGCGCTCGACGACGGCGTAGACGGCGTCGCCGTCCACGGCCACGGCATCGACACTGCCCAGCGGCAGCACGCCGCGCACCCACGGCGACGGCGGGGTCGCGGCGGTGGCGATCTCCGCCGGGGGAAGCGAGCCGCCCCGGCGCAGCCAGCCCCGCCCGGACCACGTCCAGCTGTCGTCGTAGACGCTCCCGGAGCGGCCGCCGACGATGCAGCAGCCGCCGAAGAGGAGCGCCTGGCCGCGCCGCGCGTCGTAGGCGACCGCCGCCCCGAATCGCGCCCCCGGCCCCTCGGGGTCGGGTCCGGCGTCGTACCAGTCGCCGTCCTGCCAGGACCAGGTGTCGTAGCCGGGGACGACGACGCCGCCGGGGGAGCCGCTCAGCTGGCCGTCGACGACCCGCTTGGCAGCGAGCTCGGTGCCGGGGTGGCGCTCGGTCCAGCCGTCGCCGTCCCAGCTCCACACCGCCGCGGTGGCGGCGACGCCGCCGCAGGCCGAGGCGGTGGGCAGGGCGGTGACCAGCACCAGGCCGCGGGCGGCGGGGTCGTAGGCGAGCCGGCCGCTGAGCGCCGCTCGCGGCGCGGTGGCGGGAGCCAGCTCCGCCCAGCCGGCTCCGGTCCAGCGCCAGGTTGCGAGGGTGCAGGGCGAGCCCCGCCGGCCGCCGTCGCTCACCAGCAGCACCCGGCCGGCGGCCTCGTCGGTGGCCAGCGCCGCGGTGCCCGTTCCCAGCCGGCCGGGCGGGGAGAGGGTGGTCTGCAGCCGGCTCCAGCCGCTCCCGTCCCAGGCCCAGGTGTCCCGCAGCGACGCCTCGGGCATGCCCGGGGCGGTCGACCCCTCACCGCCGAAGAGCAGGAGGCGGCGGCTCGACGGGTCCCACGCCAGCGCCGCGGCCTTCCGCGGCGAGGGCGACCGGGCCGGGTGGCGGCGATGCCAGGCGGCGCCGTCCCAGGTCCAGGTGTCGCCGAGCAGCCGGTTCTCGCCGGCGCGCCCGCCGAAGAGCACGACCTCGCCGCGGACGGGGTCGTAGCCGGCGGCGGCGAAGGCGCGGGCCGGCGGTCCCGCCGGTGCCGCGGCCGCCACCCCGGTGACCCGGCCGCCGGGGCGGGCATGGGGTTGCTGGCCGAGCGCACCGGCGGACGCCCCCACCCCTCCGACCAGGGCGGCGGCGACCGCGGCGACCGCCAGCCGGGGTCCCGGCCCCCCGGCGAGCAGCCGCCGGGGGTGGAGGCGCTCGCGCCGGCGCCGCGCCGCCAGCGCCCGCCGCACCCGCTCGTCGAGCCCGGCGGGGGTGGCGATCTCGCCGGACGGGGGATCGCGCAGCCGGCCCAGGGCGCGGCGCCGGGCCCGGATCACCGCCGCCTCGCCGACGTCGAGGAGCTCGGCGACGGCGGCGGTGCCGAGGCCGGCGCCGAGCTCGAGGGCGAGCACCGAGCGCTCCCGCCCGCGCAGCCCGGCGAGCCGGTCGGGGATGCCGCCGCGGGCGGGACGGCGCCGGAGCAGCCGGCCGGCGAGGCGCCGCCGCCTCCGCGAGGCGATCGCGGCGCGGGTCAGCCGCAGGATCCGCACCCGCTCGGCCTCGGGATCGCCGTCGGGCTCCGGGGCCGCGGCGCCAGGGGGCACCGCCGCCAGGGCGGCCGCGGCGGCTGCGAGCGCGTCGTCGGGGTCGCCGAGCTCGAGCAGGCACAGCCGGTGGACCGCGGCGGCGTCCATACGGGAACGATACGCGGCCCGGCGCCGCGCGGATCTCGGCGGATCTAGGAGGTGCTGCCCTCGCCCCCGGGCGTGACCACCGCCCCGGCGCCGCGGGTGCCGCGGATGATCTCGTCGATCAGGCCGTAGCTCTTCGCCTCCCCCGGGTCCATGAAGTAGTCGCGCTCGGTGTCGCGGTGGATGGTGTCGAGGTCCTTCCCGGTGTGCTTGGCGAGGATCTCGTCGAGCCGGTTGCGGAGGAAGAGGGCCTCGCGGGCGTGGATCTCGATGTCCGTTGCCTGGCCGCGGAAGCCGCCCGACACCTGGTGGATGAGCATCCGCGAGTTGGGCAGGCTGTAGCGCATCCCCGGGGCGCCGCCGGCGAGGATGAGCGCGCCCATCGACGCCGCCAGGCCGATGCAGATGGTGCTGACCCGCGGACGCACGTACTGCATGGTGTCGTAGATCGCCAGCCCGGCCGTCACCGAGCCGCCCGGCGAGTTGATGTAGATCGAGATGTCCTTCTCCGCGTCCTCGGCCTCGAGGAACAGGAGCTGGGCCATGATGACGTTGGCGACGTTGTCGTCGACCGGCGTGCCGAGGAAGATCACCCGGTCGCGCAGCAGGCGCGAGTAGATGTCGAAGGCGCGCTCGCCGCGGTTGGTGGTCTCCACCACCATGGGGATGACAGCGGTCGGGTTCACCGCGCGGACCTCCGTGTGCCTGCCGGGCGCCGGGGTGCGCCCCGACGCGGTCTGGATACCCGCGCCGGGCTGCATCCTACACGGGGTCTCGTCGCCGGGGAGATCACGGATGCGTAACCACCCTCCGTACCTGCTGTCGAGTGGCGGCAAGGAGGAGTGTCAGCATGTCCCGGTTCGGATCCCTCGCCGCCGCCGCCGGCCTCGGTCTCGGCCTCGCCGCCGCCGCGACCGCGCCCGCCGGCGCCGCCCCCGCGGCCGCCGCCACCGCCCGGATCACCGACGGCTGCGGGTCGCTCGCCCACTGCTTCACCCCGGGGACGATCACGGTCGCCGCCGGCACCCGGGTGACCTGGACCAGCGCCAGCAGCGCGCCCCACACCGTCACCTGCGACGCCTCCTGCCCGGGCGCGGGTCCGGGCAGCGGCACCCTGACGATGGGGAGCGGCTACGGCTTCACCTTCACCACCCCCGGCAGCTACGGCTACCACTGCGACATCCACCCCGACATGACCGGCACGGTGGTGGTGAGCGGCGCCCCCGCCACCCCGGCGCCGACCCAGGTGCCCGCCCCGCCGCCGCCGACGGCGCCCCGACCCACCACCGCGCCGCCGCCACCGCCCTCGCCGGCGCACGTCGCCACCGCCGCGCCGGCGCCCCCGGCCCCGGCGGCGGCGGCCACCCCCCCGCCGGCCCCGGTCGCCACCGCCGCCCCCGCCGCCGAGACCACCGCGGCGCCGGTCGCCCAGGTCCCGGCCGCCGTCGGGGCCGCCGGGGACGCCCCGACCGGCCCCACCGGCGGCACCGGGCCGGCCGCCCCGGCCCCGGCCTCCGCCCCGACCGGCTCGCCGGTGCCGGCGCTGGCGGCCGGCCTGGGCCTGCTCGCGGTCGCGGCGGCGGGCGGAGGGATGTGGTGGCGGCGCCGCGCCCGGTGAGAGGGTGCCCGGCGGCCATACGATGTGCCCCATGCCCGCCCCGGCCCGGCCTCGCGTGTCGCAGCTGCTCGCCAGCGTGGCGGTGCTCGGGATGCTGCTGCCGCCGGCGACGGGCGGGGCGGCGTCGACCCATGGGGTGACCATCGGCGGCGCCGGCACCCCCCAGTCGCCGTACGTCTACCAGGGGGTGCCGGCGAGCATCACCGCCGGCGACACCATGACCTGGCTCAACCCCACCACCGTGAACCACACGGTGACGCCGACGGTGACGCCCGACCCGGGCTTCCGCAGCCACGACCTCAACGGCCAGGGCTCGTACCACGAGTACCGCTTCACCGTCCCGGGCAGCTACACCTTCCACTGCCAGAACCACCCCGACACGATGCACGCCTCGATCACGGTCAACCCCGCGCCCAGCCCCACCGCGACCGCCGCGCCGACCGCGGTGCCGGCTCCCCGCCCCGCGCCCACGGTGGCGGCCACCGCGCGGGCGGCCGCCACGGTTCCGGCCACGGGGTCGGGGACGCCCGCGCACAGCGCCAGCCCGGCCCCCACCTCGACCCCGGTCCGGACCACCAGCAGCAGCACCACCACCACCGTGCCGCCGGTGGCGGCGGCCCAGACGCCGCTCAGCGACGCCGAGACCGACACCGAGACCGCGACCACCTCGGGGACCGTCCTCCCCACCGCCCCGCAGCCGCCGCTCACCGCCGCCCCCGCCGACCACGGCGGCCCCGCACCCGCGGTCGTGCTCGGCCTGCTCGCGCTGCTGCTGGCGCTCGCCGGCGGGGCCCTGGCGCTGCGGCGCCGCGCGGAGGATCATCCGAGCCCGCCCCCTTGACGGCCCCGGGGCGCGGGCAACATGATATCGGCACTATCATAAGTCGAGCCGTGGGGATGGGAACGAGGCCACCATGAAGCGACGTCTGCTCAACTCCTTCCCCGTGCGGGTGATCAAGCGCTACCTCGACGCCCAGGGGACGAACTGGGGAACCCTGATCGCCTGGAACGCGCTCTTCGCGTTCTTCCCGATCGTCCTGGTGACGATCACCGTGCTCGGCCTGCTCCTCCAGGACCAGGGGCTGAAGGACAGCATCGAGCGCCAGATCGCCGCCGGCTTCCCCAACTGCCGCAACAGCTCGAACTGCGAGATCATCGTCGCCCTCAACTCCTTCAAGGAGAAGACCGGCGTCTTCGCCATCCTCGGCCTCGCCGGCCTCTTCTGGAGCGGCTCCGCCCTCTTCGGGGCGATGGACCAGGCGCTCTCCAGCCTCTCCGGATGCAAGGCGCGGGACTTCATCCCGCAGAAGCTGATGTCCTTCGGCATGATCCTGCTGTTCACGGTGCTGACGGTGCCGCTGATCCTCAGCGGCAGCCTGCTCGGGCTGCTCGAGAAGCTGCCCCTGGTGCCGACCGTCTTCCGGATCGGACCGGTCTCGCTGCTCCTCCAGCTCGGCCTCGGCATCCTCGACGCCACCCTGCTCTTCACGGCGATCTACTACGTCGTCCCCAACCGCCGCCAGCGGCTCCGCCAGGTGCTTCCCGGCGCGCTGGTGGCGGCGGCTCTCTTCGAAGGCTTCACCCTGGTCTTCCCCCTGTACTTCCGCCTCAGCGGGGGCTTCGCCGCCTACGGGCAGACCTTCGCGCTGTTCTTCCTGCTGCTCTTCTACTTCTTCGTCCTCGGCCAGATCGTGATGATCGGCGGCGCCGTGAACGCCGAGCGCGACCCCGACCTGCGCTCCTGCGACAACGGCGCCGGCGAGCCCGCCGGCGGCCTCACCCCGGCGACGATGGCCGGGCGTGACCGCGTCGAGGAGAGCAACGGCTCCCCGCCCGTTCCCGTGGGCAGCGGCATCGCCGAGCGCCGGGCCTAGCCTCTAGCCGGAGGGTGTCAGCGCGGGCCGGTCGACCGCCGCCGCCAGGGTGAGCAGGCCGAGCACCGCGTCGCGGGGGCTCCCATCCGGCACCGCGTATCGGACCTCGCCTCGGCCCGCCTCGGTGGGCACCACCAGCTGAGCACGCCAGAGCTGGCCGAGGTGGTAGACGACCTCGGAGACGGGCAGCCCGGTCTCGCGGGCCAGCTCGGCGCTGCTCCGCTCGCCGGCGAGCAGGTGGCGGAGCAGGCGCAGCCGGCTGACGTCGGCGACCAGGCGCAGCAGGGTGGCGGCGTGGAGCAGGTCGCCGTCCGCGGCGGGAAGGTCGCCGATGGCCGGGGTGGGCGATGCCGGCCCGCGGTGGCGGCGGGCGATGTAGGTGGTGCGCAGCAGGGCCTCGCCGGCGGTGGCGCCGGTGCCGCGGCGGGTGATCACCAGGTAGAAGATGCCGATCCCGGTGGCGACCACGAGGGCGTCCGCCCAGCCCGCGATCAAACCGGCGCCGACCAGGCGGCGGACCAGGGCCACCACCCCCGAGAGCATGCTGGCGACGAGGCCCAGGTCGACGGCGAGGGCGAGCACCAGCCGCACCCCGTCGGGCATGCGCACCAGGGCGCCGCGGTCGCCCGCCGGCACCCGCCGGATGGCGATGAAGCTGCCCAATCCGATGGCGACGAGGATCGCCCCCTGCACCGCCAGCTTCTGCACCTCGCCGAGGAAGTGCTCGACGGGGATGCCGACCACCGCTCCGAGCACGACGAAGACGCCCACCCAGGCCACCGTCGGGGGCACCACCCCGAGCAGGAAGGTGCGCCGCTCGACCCCGGCGGCGCCGGCGACCAGCGACGTGTAGATGCGCAGCCCGGGGATGAGGCGGGAGACGGCGATCGCCCTCGGCCCCGCGGAGCGGATCCGCCCCGACACCCGGGCGAGGTTCTCTGCCTGCCGAAGGCGCCGGGCGAGGGTGGTGAGGCCGTGCTCGCCGACCAGCCGGGCCCAGCTGTAGCCCACCATCGAGCCCGCCAGCGAGGCGGCGATGGCGAGGGGCACGAACACCACCGGGTCGAGGCCGCCGGCGGCGATCAGCAGCCCACCGGCCATGAGCACCAGCTCGCCGGGGGCGAAGGGGATGGGGATCCCCGCCTCCTCCGCGAACAGCAGGCTGCACAGGAGGACGATGGCGACGACACCGTGGAGCCCCTGCAGGTAGCTCACGGAGGGCTGCCCGGTGCGTTCACTGCCACCACCATACAGCGAAGCCGGCCGCCTCACAGCCGGGGGGGCGATGGCGAGATGTGTTACTGAGACGCTATCATGCTTTCTATCATCAAGCATCAGCTCCTGCGGGATGCGCACCGCGCCTCGCAGCCAGAGCGGAGGAGATCCCATGGCCGGAGAGATCGACCAGGCGACCGGAAAGGTCAAGGAGGTCGCCGGGCGCGCGACCGGCGACCCCGACCTCGAGGCCGAGGGCAAGGCCGAGAACGTCAAGGGCCATGTCAAGGATGCCGCGGAGAGCGTCAAGGACGCCGCCAGGAGCATCAAGGACAAGCTGACCGGACACTGACCTGACCCGGCGGCGGGCGGCCGGTCCGGCCGCCCCGCCGCGCGATCCCCTGGCGATGGCTAGACGACGTGCACCTCGACCTGGCCATCGCGGATCCGGACGGGAATGCGCGGCAGCGGCCGCAGCGGCTGGGGCTGCTCGTGGTACAGCACCTCGCCACCGAGCCCGAAGGCGGCGCGGTGGCAGGGGCAGTCGAGCCGGCCGGCGTTCTGGTCGAGCTGCAGGATGCAGCCCAGGTGGGTGCACACCGCCGAGAGCGCGAGAAGGTCGCCGCCGCCGCGGTGGACCACCACCCCCTCCACCCGGCCGGTGGAGAAGCGCGCCGCCCGGCCCACGGGCAGGGCGTCGAGGGCCACCACGGCGTGCCAGCGGCCGCCGTCGACCGCCAGCTCCTCCGGCTCGCCGGGGCTGCCCGGGGGGTGGTCGACGGCGAGCCGGTCGACCACCACGCCGGTGGCCGCCGCCGCCGCCGCCAGGCCCCCGGCGCGGAGCAGGCCGCGGCGGCTGAGCCGCCCTCCGGCGGGGACATCGCCGCCGGCGTGCTCGCGCAGCCGGGCCTCCAGCCGCTCGACGAAGCGGGGGTCGGGCAGCCCCGCCTGGGGGCGCGCGGCCGAGAGCTCGATCGCGGCGGCGAGCGCCTCGAGGTCGTCGGCGTCCTGCCGGCCCCGGGGTGGCCGGCGGTTGCGGAGCAGCGCGTCGACGTAGGCGGCGACGCGCCGGACCCGGCGGCTCACGGCGCCACCTCGTGTTCGAGCTCGGCGGCGCGCCGCAGCGCGCGGTACTGCACCACCTTGGCATTGCCCACGCTGATGCCCATGCGCGCCGCCGCCTCGCGCAGCGAGCAGCCGGAGAGGAAGCGCAGCTCGAGGATGGTGCGATGGTTGGCGGGAAGGGCGCTCAGCAGCCGGCGCACCCGGCGCACCCGCTCCGTGGCGGTCGCCTCACCGGCGTCGCCGCCCTCTCCGGGGGCGGCGGCGGTCTCCTCGTCGAGGGTGGTGAGCTCGACCCCCATGCGCCGGCGCCAGTGGTCGGCGAGCACGGTGCGCGCCGTCGCCAGCAGGTAGCGGTGCACCTCGCCGCCCGAGGCCCCGGGGCGGAGGTGGGGGAGAGCGCCGAGGAACACCTGCGAGGTGAGGTCCTCGGCGTCGGGCTGGTTGCCCACCCTCGAGTACATGAGGCGGTAGATGCTGACGATGTTGTCGCGGTACACCGCCTCCCAGTCGGGCGGGGCCATGCCGTCGACGATACCGAGGCGCAGCGGCCGAACGTCAGACGGGGTCACGCCCACCCATACGCGCCCGGTTACACCCGGTCCACCGGCGGCTCAGCCGTTGAGCGCGATGTCGACCGCGGGCACCTTCCCGGCCAGGGTGCCGTCGGCGGCGGAGGCGAGGTCGGCCACCGTCACCGGGCCCTCGAAGCGGTCGGAGATCACCCCGTCGGCGTTGACGAAGTAGATCCAGGGATCGGTGGCCAGGCCGAAGGCGGTGAACCCGGGGTTGTCCTTCGCGCCCTCGTCGGGGCCGGCGGGGAAGTGGTCCTCGACGTGCTCGACGAGGACGCGGTCGCCGTACCGCTGGGCGAACTGCTGGAGGATCTGCACGGTGGGGCCGCAGGTGCGCGACTTGCAGAAGCCGGGCTCACCGAAGTACAGGACCATCGGCCGGTGCTTGGCGAGGCCGTCGGCGACGGTGGCGTTGTGCCAGCTGTCGGGCGGGTTGCCGCTGTCGACCTGGGCGATGGTGACCCCGGGGTCGCCGAGGATCGGCTGGCGCACCGCCGGCGCGTGGGCGCCGATGCTCAGGCCCGGGCCCTTGTCGCTCACCCGCACCGAGATGGTGCCGCCACCGGTGCGGCCGCCGGGCAGGATGGCGGAGACCAGCAGCCGGTAGACCCCGACCTGGGGGAAGTTCGCGGTGCCGGTGTAGACGGGGATGCCGCCGTACTCGGGGCCGATGTCGCGCAGGGGGCGGTGCTCGTCGACGCCGCCAATGCCCTGGACCACCATCGAGACCTGGGCGCCGGCGACCGGCTTGCCCGCCTTGTCGAGCAGGGCGAGGCCGATGCGGTCGGTGCCGGTGAGCAGCTCGGTGATGGTGGGCTGCACCACCAGGCTCACCGGGCCGTCGGTCGCCGGGGTGGCGGGGGGACCGCCGCCCGCGTCCTCGCCGCAGCCGGCCAGGAGCGCGGCGAGCAGCGCGGTGACCGCCCAGCGCCTCACCGGGCCGCCGCCGAGGGCCGGGTCAGCCCGATCGGGTTGGGGAAGGGCAGCCCGCCGCCCTCGAGGATGCGATCGCCGAGCCCGGCGATCAGGGTCTCGAAGCGCTCGCAGCCGGCCGCGCCCAGCGCCTCGGCGGGGCCGCCGGCGAGCCGGTCGGTGCTCTCCTCCACCCGCCGGCGGGCGTCGGCACCCGCCTCGGTGAGGCGGCCGTCCGCGTCCAGCCAGCCGCGCTCTTGCAGCGCCGCCGCCGCCGCCGCCCACTCCTCCTCGGACCAGCCCCGGAAGCCGCGCAGCTGCTCGGCGTCGATGACCCCGGTGCCGGCGAGGGTGAGGTTGGCGGCGCAGCCGTCGAGACCCTCGGAGACGAGGGTGGCGACGTGGCCGTCGAAGCGGTGCTCGCGGAGCAGGGTGCACGCGTGCCAGAGGGCGAGATGGGGCTCCTCGGGCCAGGGCAGCGCGGCGTGGGCGGCGTACAGCGGCCGCCCGGCGAGAGCGCACCCCTCCACCGCCCGGCGGCCCAGACCGGCCGCCTCGACCACCGCCTCCGAGTCCGCGGCATCGCCGAGAAGGCGGCGCAGCGCGGAGCCGGCGACGGCGGTGCGGGCCTCCAGCACCCGCTCCGGGGAGGAGAGGCGCCAGGCGTCGGGGATGGCGCGGGCCGCCATCGCGGGGTGGAACACGTAGAACGTCGCGGTCACCACCTCGGCCGGCACCGGCCCCATCGGTGCCGAGCGCGAGGCGAAGTAGCCCATCCAGCCGCCGCGGAGCCCCGCCGCGCCGTACTGATCACGCCCCTCGGGCGCGAAGTAGACGACGGCGTGAATGGGCTCGAAGCGCCGCCACAGCGCACGCAGGCCGGCCGGTTGCATCCGCGAGATGATACGCGGCGGTTCGCCGCGGACCGCCTCCCCCGATCAGCCGTCCCGGCGGCGCTGCCGCCGTCCCAGCCCGACCAGCGCCGCTCCGAGGGCGCCGAGGAGCAGGGCCAGTCCCCAGGGCGGCGCCCCGCCGGTGCTGGGGGTCGCCACCTGCGGCCCCGCCGGCGCCGCCACCGCGGGCGCGGCCGGGGCGGGGACGAGAGCCGGCAGCAGCGGGCTGACGGCGCTCTGGACCGGCGCCACCGCCACCGGCCGGGGGGCGGCCGGAGCCGGGGCGGCGGCGGCGGCGACCGGCGGGGCGGCCGCCACCGCGCGGCCCGCCGGTGCACCCACCGCGGTCACGGTCACGGTGCCGCTGAGCACGGCGAGGCCGCCGGCCACGAAGGAGTAGTTGTAGGTGCCCGGTCGCAGGAAGGTCCCGCCGGACTCCGAGCCGGCGCCGAGCGAGGAGCTGGCAGGGCCGGCGTCGGGTCCGGTCCCCGGGCCCGTCCCCGGGCAGGTGGCCGGGCTGCAGCGGCTGATCACCAGGGGCACGCCGGTCAGGTTGTGCCAGAGCACGGTGGCCCCCGCGGGAACGGTGAGGGTGCTGGGGCTGATGCAGTAGGCAGCGGCGCCGCACGCGCTCCCCGACCGGATCTCCACCTGGGGGCCGCTCGCAGCCGCCCCGACGGTCGCGGGCAGCGCCGCGGCCACCATCATCCCCAGTGCTCCCAGCACACGCACGACATCTCGCCGCATGGAGTCTCTCCCTCAGACCCCCCCCTCACGGCGGACCGGTCCGCCAGTTCATACCACAGTTGGGGGCGTCTGACATCCCCCCATCCGACCGGACGGGCAGCGGGTCAGCGCCCCCGCCACACCGGCGGGCGCTTCTCGAGGAAGGCGCAGATCCCCTCCTGCCCGTCGGCGTCGGTGGCGTTCCGGGACATCACCTCGCGGGTGTGCTCGTAGGCGGCGTCCTGGGTCATCTCGATCTGCTCGTAGAACGCGTGCTTGCCCAGCCCGACCACGTGGTGGCTGGCGGCGGCGACCTGGGTCGCCAGCGCCGTCGTCTCCTCGCGCAGCCGCTCGGCGGGCACCACCCGGTTGACCAGGCCGTGGCGCAGCGCCTCCTCGGCACCGACCGGCTCGCCGGTCAGCAGCATCTCCAGCGCCTTCTTGCGGCCCACGGCACGGCTCAGCGCCACCATCGGCGTCGAGCAGAAGAGGCCGATGCGCACCCCGGGGGTGGCGAAGCGGGCGGTGTCGGCGGCGACCGCCAGGTCGCAGGTGGCCACCAGCTGGCAGCCGGCCGCGGTGGCGATGCCGTGCACCTCGGCGATGACCGGCTGGGGGATGCCCTGGATCGTCTCCATCAGGGTGGTGCAGACCGCGAAGAGGTGCCGGAACTCGTCGAGCTCGCGGTCGACCATCTCACCGAGGTCGTGCCCGGCGCAGAAGGCGGGTCCGGCCCCGCGGAGCACCACCGCGCCGATGTCGGAGCGGCTCCCGATGCCCCGGAGGGCGTCGACGAGCTCCTCCATGTGCGCCACCGAGAGAGCGTTGCGCCGCTCCGGACGGTTCATGGTGACCACGGCGACGGGGCCGCCGTCCTCGAGCAGCAGGTGCTGGTACCGCCGGCCTGCGGCGACGTCGGTCATGGCCTCGAGCCTCCCATTCAGGGTGATCTCCCCGCTCCCCCCATCGTAGGTCTCCGGGATCTATTCTTTCCATCGGGGCGGTGTGAGGCATGTGGCGGCGAGGTCCAGGCATGGGTTTCCGGCTCGGCTTGCGTCAGCGGTCACGCGCGGACCGGCCTGACCTCATGGTCACCCGCTACCGCTCCCGGGAGGAGTACGAGCGCGACGTCCGGCGCATGCTCGCCGACGGCTGGCGGATGAGCGGCTGGCAGCGGCTCGACGCCGCCGCGGGCCCCGACGTCATCATCGCCACCTGGGTCCGCCAGGAGCTCTGAGGGCTTGGGCGCGGGCTCCGAGCGCCGGTGGCGCGGGATTGGCCACCGCGCTCAAGGCCACCGTCGGGGGGGCGTCCGTACCATCGGACGGTCGATCGAGCGAGCACTCCTGGAGGGAGAGACATGGAGCGCGAGGAGGCGACCGAGATCATCGTCGACGCCCGCCTGCGCCAGGGCAAGACCTGGTCGGAGCTGGCCGACGTGGCGGGACGCAGCAAGGTGTGGACGACGTCGGCGCTGCTGGGGCAGCAGGCGATGCCACGGGACGTCGCCGAGAGGGTGGGCGCGGCCCTCGACCTCGACGACGAGGTGGTCAGCGCGCTGCAGCGCTCGCCCTCCAAGGGGGCGCTCGGCGACGTCATCCCCACCGACCCGCTGCTCTACCGCTTCTACGAGATCGTCCAGGTCTACGGGACGACCCTGAAGGAGCTGATCCACGAGGACTTCGGCGATGGGATCATGTCGGCGATCGACTTCGAGATGGAGATGGAGCGCCTGCCCGACCCCAAGGGCGACCGGGTCAAGCTGACCCTGCACGGCAAGTTCCTGCCCTACCGGATCTGGTAGCCCTCGGCGGCCGCGGGCAGCGGGGGATCGCCGTCGACCTCGACCAGCTTGGTGCGGGAGCGGGTACCGGCGCGCAGCCGGACCCGCGCCGGCGGCACCTCGAGCCAGCGCGCCACCGCCAGGACCACGGCGCGGTTGGCCTGTCCCTCGGCGGCAGCGGCGGTCAGCCAGAGGTGGAGGCGCTCGCCGTCCCATCTCACCCGCTCGCGGGAGGCGCCGGGGTGGGCGCGCACGCTCAGGACCATCCGGCGACGATAGACCGGTGCAACCGGGCAGTGCTGGCCGGCTGAGCCCGGTCGCCGGGTGACGGTGACTCGAAGCTGTGGTGAGCCGGTCACGGCTCGCGGCGGGCCGGTGGCGGCGGGTGAGACTGCCGGTCGTGCGCACCTCTCCACCCGGATGGCGCCGCGGCCGCCGCCTGCTCGCGATCGCGACGGTGCTGGCCGCGATGACCTCCCTCCGCCCCGACCCCGGGCTCGCCGCCACCGCCCCGGTGGCGCCCGTCGCCGCCGTCCACGGAGGCGCGGTGCTCGACGGCTTCGGCGGCCTGCATCCCTTCGGCGGGCTCGCCCTGAACACCAGCGGGTCCACCTACTGGAACGGCTGGGACATCGCCCGCTCGCTCGCCCTCCGCGCCGACGGCTCCGGCGGCTGGGTGCTCGACGGCTTCGGCGGCATCCATCCCTTCGGCGCCGCCGCCCCGGTGAGCGGCGCCCCCTACTGGTCGGGGTGGGACATCGCCCGGGCCGTGGTGGTCACCTCCACCGACGCCGCCGGCGTCGCCGACGGCCGCCAGGGCTACGTCCTCGACGGCTTCGGCGGCGTGCACCCCTGGGGCGGCGCCCCGGTCATCGGCGCCCCTCCGTACACCGCCGGGCAGGACCGGGCCCGTGGCCTGGAGATCCACCACGACGCCCTCGGCGTGCCCGACGGCGGCTGGGTGCTCGACGCCGCCGGCACCGTCCACGCCTTCGGGGCGGCGCCGCCGCCCGCCGCCGCACCCTCGCCCGCGGCGCCGGTGTGGCAGGCGCTCCACGCCAGCGGCGCGGCCCTGTACGCGGTGCCCCGCTGGGGGGTGGTGAGCACCCTTGGACCCGGCATCTCGCCCTTCTGGGACGGCTACGCCGACTGGGGGTCGTGGGACATCCTCCGCGACCTCGTGCTGGTCGGCGCCCCCAACCCGCTGACCGTCGCCCAGCCGGTGAGCAGCGCCGCGAGCGCCACCCTGGGCTGGGCGAGCCGGTCCCACGGCGGCGCGACCCTGGACGGCTACGGCGGCCTGCATCCCTTCGGCGGGCTCCCCCTCGACACCACCGGCGCCCCGTACTGGCGGGGCTGGGACATCGCCCGCTCGCTGGCGCTGCGCGACGACGGCTCCGGGGGCTGGGTGCTCGACGGCTACGGCGGCGTCCACGCGTTCGGGCGCGCCGGCCCGGTGAGCGCCCCCGCCTACTGGGGCGGGTGGGACATCGCCCGCGCCCTGGTGGTCACCTCGCGCGGCGCCGACGGCCTCGCCGACGGCCGCCAGGGGTACGTGCTCGACGGCTACGGCGGCCTCCACCCCTGGGGCGGCGCGCCGAACCTGACCTCGTCCGTCTACTGGAGCGGCTGGGACGTCGCCCGCGGCCTCGAGATCCACCTCGACGCCGGCGGCCGGCCCGACGGCGGCTGGGTGCTCGACGCCTTCGGCGGCATCCATCCCTTCGGCGCCGCCCCGGCGCTGGCCTCACCCGCCGACTACCTGTCCGGCCGCGACCTCGCCCTGAAGCTGCACCTCGCCGGCGGCACCGCCTACGTGGTGCGGCGCTTCGGCGGCATCAGCGCCCCCGCGTCGCTGGCCCCGAGCTGGGGGGGCTACACCGACTGGGGGGCGTGGGACATCCTCCGCGACACCGTGCTCATCAACCCCGGAGACCCGCGGCCGGTGCCGCAGCCGGTCAGCCCGGCGGCGGCGGTCGCCTACCGCACCCAGGCCGACCGGTACACGATGTGGGTCCCGGCGGTGCAGCAGGCCTACGCCCTCGACTGCGAGGCCGCCGCCCTGACCGCCGCGCTCGCCGCCCGCGGCGTCACCGTGACCCAGGAGTGGGTGCTCGCCCAGATCGGCGCCGACTCCCGCCAGCCCCAGCTCGACGCCAGCCGCCGCATCCTCCGCTGGGGCAACCCGAACCTCACCTTCGTCGGCGACGTCAACGGCTCCGAGCCCCGCGACACCGGCTACGGCGTCTACCAGGCGCCGATCGCCGCCGCCGCCCGCGCCGCGGGCCGCCCCGCCATCGGGGCCCGCGGCTGGGACCCCTGGGCGCTGCTCGACGAGGTCGCCAGGGGCCACCCGGCGGTGATCTGGGTGGACACCACCTTCACCCCGGTGACGATGCACCAGTGGACCGCCTGGGACGGCAGCACCGTCGACTACTCGATCGGCGAGCACGCCGTGACCGTCGTCGGGGTCGACGCCGTGGCCGGGACCATGACCCTGCTGGATGTTGCGCACGCCCAGCTGCGGACGTTCACCATCGCGCAGTTCGTCGGGTTCTTCGCGAGCTTCGGGAACATGGCGGTGGTGGTGAGCTGACCCCGGCGATGACGCCGCCGCTACCGGCGCAGCGCCGCCAGCACCTCGTCGGCCACGGCGACCGCCAGCTCGCGCATCTCGTCGTCGGTGCGGTCCTGGATGGGATGGGGGACGAAGACCCGGCGGATCGCCGGCTGGCCGAGGTTCCGGGCCTCGGCGTCGGCGACCTCGCGGAAGACGCTGGAGGCCACCAGCACCGCGGGCCGGCCCAGCCCCTCGAAGGAGACCACGTCGTGCAGACCGCACGACACGCACGAGCCTCAATCGGCGAGGGCTTCGACCAGCGCGTCGCAGCGCTCGGCGATCTCGCGGCGGAGGTCGGCGGGCGCGGGGCGGGTGAAGGTGGGCTTGGCGGTGCGCTCCACCAGGAAGCCGCGATCGCTCAGCAGCCGCTCGAGCTCGTCGAGGAAGACGTCGCCGCGCGGCTTGCGGATGTCGAGCAGCGCGATCCGCAGCCCGGGGGCACCGTCGATCGGCGCCGCCAGGGGACGGTCGCCGCTCTCGCGCTCGGCGGTGGGGTCGAGCAGCTCCAGGCCGCCGCCGGAGGTCAGGTCCATGGCTCCACGCTCCTCGTCACCGGGGTCGAGCCGATCTCGCCCGACGCCCACATCCCGTACACCATGCTGAAGAGGCCGGCGCTGCCGCCGGCGTGGACCAGTCCGATCCGGTCGGGGCCGGCGAACTTGGTGATGGGGCCGTCGGGGTTGCCCCCGAAGACGGCGGGGTCGAGGCCCTCGGGCGACCCGCCGGCACCGCGGAGCATGTCGCCGATCCGCGAGGTGGTGCGGCGCATCAGCTCCTCGCGGGTCCGGGCCCGGTCCCAGCCGGCCTCGCGCAGGATGCGCCCGTGCTCCGGCCCGATCACCAGCAGCGCGTCCCAGATGAACAGCTGCTTGGGGTGGGCCACCGATTGCAGCGCGAGGGCGAGGCTGGCGCACAGGCCCTCGGGGTCACGGGCGATCTGGTCGAGGATCAGCCGGGGCGCCTCGGCGGCGTAGAGGGTCACCGTGGTCTCGCCGGCGTCGAAGCCGCGGTCGGCGGACAGGGGCTCCCAGGGCGAGCCCTCCTGCAGCTCGGCGAAGCAGGCGCCGACCTTGCCCGGCTGGCCGTGGGCGGAGCGGTCCTCGAGCTGGGGGCGGCCGCCGCCGATGTTGCGCACCACCAGCTGGAGGCTCCTGCCGATGCCGAGGTTGGCCCGGTTGCCCTGACCCAGGCAGTTGCCCCGGGCGTTCATCCCCACCCGCTCGGTGAGCGGACCGCTGGCCACCACCAGCGGCCCCGCCGGATGGGTGGTGGCGAGCAGCCCGTGCATGCTGAAGCGCTCCTCGCAGGCGGCGTCGACGGCGGCGAGGACGAAGGGCAGATGCTCGGGCCGGCAGCCGGCCATCACCGCGTTGACCGCCACCTTCTCGACGGTGGCGGTGCCGCCGTAGGGGGGCACCACCCCGACCACGTCCTGGGGGTCGCGACGGGTGCCCTCGAGCATCGCGACCACCCGCTCGGGGGTGGGCGGCACCACCGGCAGCCCATCGGTGACGCCGCGCTCGAACAGGGCCTCGTGGGGGTCCTCGTGGGCGCCGATGATCAGCGACCGCGAGCGCAGCCGGCCCTCGGCCCTGGCCGCGCGCACCGCGAGGGCGGCGGCGATCCGCGGGTCGCGGGTGCGGCTGGCGCAGCCGGGGCGATGGGCGGGGAGGCCGTCGAGGTGGAGCGCGAACCCCGCCTCGGCGGCGAGCCCGGCGATGCGGTCTCGGGCCAGGCCCTCGACCCGCCCGTGCTCCTCGCCGCCGTCGAGCAGCAGCACCGTGGGCACCGCGTCGGGGTCGAAGCGGGCGCTCAGCTCCAACCCCTCGTCGAGCTCCACGGGGGAGACGAGCCGGAGCCGCTCCCACAGTGCCGCGGTGTCGCCGCCGTCCGACTGCGAGACGATGCGCAGGGGGGCGCCGTCCGCCGCCGCCGCGTCGAGGGCGGGGAGCAGCTCGACGCACACCGGGCAGTCGTGCTTGATGATGGCGACCAGCTCTCGGGCCACCCGAGGATTATGGTCCCGACGCCTAGCGGAGCAGCGTTCCCGCATCGACGGGCAGCACCGCGCCGGTGACGTGGCGGGCGGCGTCGGAGCAGAGCCAGACCACCGCGGCGCTGACGTCCTCGGGCTCGACCAGGTCGACGGGGAGGGCGGCGGTCAGGCTGTGGGCGAGGTGGGGATCGGCCTCCATCACCCCCTGCATCTGCGGATTCGTGCCCATGGGCGTGCGCACGCCGCCGGGGGCGACGCAGTTCACCCGGATGCGATGGGCCGCCAGCTCGAGGGCCAGCGACCGGGCCAGCCCGATGCAGCCGTGCTTGGCGGCCGCGTAGTGCGCCATCCCGCTCAGCCCCTTGAGCGCCGCCGTCGAGGTGGCGATCACGATGGCGCCGCCCTCGCCGCCGGCGAGCATCGCCGGCACCGCCGCCCGGCAGGTCCGCCACACCCCGGTGAGGTTGACCCCGACCACCTCGTCCCACTGCGCGTCGCTCAGCTCCCAGGCGGCGCCGTAGCTGATCACCCCGGCGTTGGCGACCACGGTGTCGAGCCGGCCGAGGCGTGCGACGGCGCGCTCGACCAGCTCCGCCAGGGCGGCGCCGTCGCGGACGTCCAGCACCGCGGAGACGCAGCGGCGCCCCTCCGCCTCCACCAGCAGCGCCGTCCCGGCGAGCTCCTCGGCGGTGCCCAGCGGGTAGGGGACGGTGGCGAGCGGCGCGGCCAGGTCGCACACCGCGACGTCGGCGCCGGCGCGGGCGAGAGCGACCGCGTGGGAGCGCCCCTGGCCCCGGGCGGCGCCGGTCACCAGAGCGACCCTGCCCTCCAGCATGCTCACTCCTGAGACGATACGTGGGCCGATGCCACCGAGAGGAGGATTCCCGCATGCCCGCGCCCTCGTATGTCCACGGAGCTCACCCGGTGCCGCTGCTGGGGGAGACGATCGGCGAGAACCTGCGCCGCACCGTGCAGCGGTTCGCCGACCGTGAGGCGCTGGTGGTGCGCGAGCAGGGCTACCGGGCCACCTACGGCGAGCTCTGGGAGCAGGTGGGCGAGGCCGCCCGTGGGCTGATGGCCCGCGGGGTGGGCCGCGGCGACCGGGTCGGCATCTGGTCGCCCAACCGCAGCGAGTGGGTGGTGGTCCAGTACGCCACCGCGCGGATCGGCGCCATCCTCGTGAACATCAACCCCGCCTACCGCACCGCCGAGCTCGAGTACGCGCTCAACCAGTCCGGGGTGAGCTTCCTGATCCTCGCCCGCGCCTTCCGCCAGGCCGACTACGCGGGCATGCTCGGCCAGGTCCGCGGCAGCTGCCCGGAGCTGCGCGAGGCGCTGGTGCTCGAGGACGGCTGGGAGGCGCTGCTCCGCGACTCGGACCGGGTCTCCGAGGCGCGGCTGGCCGAGCGCGAGGCGGGGCTGCAGTTCGACGACCCCATCAACATCCAGTACACGTCGGGCACCACCGGTTTCCCCAAGGGCGCGACCCTGTCGCACCACAGCATCCTCAACAACGGCTTCTTCATCGGCGAGGCGCTGCGCTACACCGAGGCCGACCGGGTCTGCATCCCGGTGCCCTTCTACCACTGCTTCGGCATGGTGCTCGGCAACCTGGCCTGCACCACCCACGGCAGCACCATGGTGATCCCCGGCGAGGCCTACGACCCGGTGGCGGTGATGGAGACGGTCCAGGCGGAGCGCTGCACCTCGCTCTACGGGGTGCCGACGATGTTCATCGGCGAGCTCGACCACCCCCGCTTCTCCGAGTTCGACTTCTCCTCGCTGCGCACCGGGATCATGGCCGGCTCGCCCTGCCCCGTCGAGGTGATGAAGCGGGTGCAGTCGACGATGTCCATGACCGAGGTCACGATCGCCTACGGGATGACCGAGACCTCGCCGGTCTCCACCCAGAGCGCCACCGACGACCCGCTGGAGAAGCGGGTCTCCACGGTCGGCCGGATCCACCCCCACGTCGAGATCAAGGTGGTCGACCCCGAGACCGGCGCGGTCGTGCCCCGGGGCGAGCGCGGCGAGCTCTGCACCCGCGGCTACAACGTGATGCTCGGCTACTGGAACAACGAGGAGGCCACCCGGGCGGCGATCGACGCCGGCCGCTGGATGCACACCGGCGACCTGGCGGTGATGGACGACGACGGCTACCTGAACATCGTCGGCCGGATCAAGGACATGATCATCCGGGGCGGCGAGAACATCTATCCGCGGGAGATCGAGGAGTTCCTCTACGGCCATCCCGACGTCGCCGACGTCCAGGTGATCGGCGTCCCCAGCGAGCGGTACGGCGAGGAGGTGATGGCCTGGGTGAAGCTGCGCGAGGGCGCGGCGATCACCGGCGATCAGCTCACCGAGCACTGCCGCGGGAAGATCGCCGGCTTCAAGATCCCCCGCTACTGGAAGTTCGTCGACGAGTTCCCGATGACCGTCACCGGCAAGATCCAGAAGTTCCGGATGCGCGAGGCCGCGGTCGAGGAGCTGGGGCTGGAGGCGGCGGCGGGGGTGCGCACCGCGTGACCGCCACCGGCGGGGGCCCCGTGGCGCCGCCGTCGGTCACCCCGGACCTCGGCCCGCTCCTCGAGCCGCTGCGCCTCGGTGGCCACACCGCGCCCTCGCGGGTGGCCTTCACCGCGCACACCACCAACCTCGCCGAGGGCGGGCTGCCCGGGCCGGGCCACGCCGCGTACTACGCGCGCCGGGCCCGGGGCGGCGCCGGGCTGATCGTCGCCGAGGAGGTGTGCGTCCACCCCAGCGACCACCCCCTCGATCGCTCGATGCGCGGCCACGACCCGGCGATCGTGCCCGCCTACGCGGCGCTCGCCGCGGTGGTGCGCCCCCACGGGTCGTTGCTCTGCGTGCAGCTCAACCACAGCGGCATGCAGGGCTCGGGGCATCCGCGACGGCAGGCGGTGTGGGCGCCGTCGGCGGTGCCCAACCCCTCCACGATGGAGATGCCCAAGGTGATGGAGGCGGAGGACATCGCCGCCCTCGTCGAGGGCTTCGCCGGGTGCGCCCGGCTGGCGATGGCCGGCGGGCTCCACGGGGTGGAGGTCAACGCGGGCCAGCACTCGCTGCTCCGCCAGTTCCTCTCGCCCCTCACCAACCAGCGCGGCGATGGCTACGGCGGCGGTCTGGAGGGCAGGGCGCGGCTGCTCCGCGAGGTGCTCGCGGCGGTGCGCGACGCCGTCGGGCCGGCCGGGCTGGTGGGCCTGCGCCTCTGCGCCGACGAGTTCGCCCCCTGGGCGGGGATCACCCCCGATCAGGCCCCGGAGATCGCCGCCCACCTGCTCGCCCCCGGCGGCGTCGACTGGGTGAGCGTGGTGGTCGGCTCGATCTACAGCATCCATGCCACCCGGGCGGCGATGCACACCCCGCCCGGCTACGCCCTCGACGTGGCCCGGGCGGTCCGGGCGGTGGCCGGGGGGGTGCCCGTGCTCGCCACCGGCAGCCTGGTCGACCCCGCCCCCGCGGCCGCCGCGATCGCCTCCGGGGCGGCCGACGGAGTGGAGATGACCAGGGCGCTGATCGCCGATCCCGACCTCGTCGCCCGGGTCCGCGAGGGCGGTGCCGGCCGGGTGCGTCCCTGTATCCGCTGCAACCAGGACTGCGTGGTCCGCACCGCCCAGAACGCGGTGGTGAGCTGCATCCACAACCCCGAGGCGGGCCACGAGGCCGCGTTCCCCGCGCCCGCCCCGGCGGCCCACCCCCGCCGGGTGCTGGTGGTCGGCGGCGGACCCGCCGGGATGGAGGCGGCCCGGCTGGCGGCGCTCCGCGGCCACCGGGTCACCCTGCTGGAGCGCTCCCCGCGGCTCGGCGGCACCCCCGCCCTGGTCGCCACCGCGCCGCTGCGGGCCCCGATGGCCGAGGTCGCCGCCTGGCTCGCCGCCCGGCTCGACGAGCTCGGCGTCGAGATGCGGCTCGGGGTCGAGGCCACCGTCGAGGGCGTGCTCGACGCCGGCGCCGCCGTGGTGGTGCTCGCCACCGGCGGGCGGATGCGCCCCGTCGAGGGCCCCGAGGCGGCCGCCGGCGCCGTGGTGGGGGTGCGCGACGTGCTCCGTGGCAGGCTCCCGGGCAGCGGCCGGGTGGCGGTCATCGACCGCGAGGGCGGCCAGCCCGCGATCGACGCCGCCGAGGCCGCCGCCGCCGCCGGGCGGCCCGTGGTGATCGTCAGCGAGGACGCCTTCGTCTCCAGCCGGCTCGGGCTCACCGGCGAGTTCGCCCCCTGGTACCGCCGCGCCGCCGCCCTCGGCATCGAGCTGATCCCCCAGTCGGTGGTGGTGGCCGCCGCCCCCGGAGAGCTGACCCTGCGGCACCGCTTCGGCGACGGGACCCGCCGGCTGGAGGGCGTCGGCGCGGTGGTGGTCGCCGACCACGAGCTCGCCGACGACGCCCTCCACCGCGGGCTCAGCGGCCGGGTCGCCGAGCTGCACCGCGCCGGCGACTGCATCGCCCCCCGCCGCGTCCTCCACGCGGTCCTCGAGGGCAACCGGGTCGGCCGCGCGGTCTGACAGTCGGGGCGGCCCCCTCGCTTGGAATCCCAAGCAGGATGCTGCCCACGCTGCATAGGGCAGCTGCACACTCCTTCCGAAGCTGGAGGAGGAGGTCTGCCAGTCCCCTGCCCATGGCTCGGGCAGTCGCCTGCGAAGGCTCGGCCCAGCGCATGCTGCCCAGGACTGTGGGCGCCCAGCCTGGGGATGAGTGGAAAAACCTGTGGAATCAGTGGGTTACTGCAGTCCGGAGTCGTGGATTTCCACGATCCGGGGGGCGATGATGGAAGCGGCGGCGAAGGGCGGTGAAGGGCGTGTGAGGGGGAAGGGTTCCGGTGGATGAGCAGAGTCGGTCCACGGAAAGGGTCGAGGAGCTGGAGGTCGACGCCGTCCACGACCGCCGCTGGCGGCCGGGCGCCGGCGTCGCCGATCCCGGTTATGCGGCGCTGCGGCACAGCATCGCGGAGCTGGGGCTGATCCGCCCGCTGCTGGTGCGGCCCCGCCCCGAGGGCGGCTACGAGCTGGTCCGGGGCGCGCGGCGGCTGCGGGCGATCCGCGAGCTCGGCGGCGGCACGGTGATGGCGGTGGTCCGCGAGCTCGGCGACCGCGAGGCGCTGGTCGGCGGCGCCTGGCCGGCGCTGATGCGCTCGGGGTGCAGCGAGGACGAGGCCGCCGAGCTCCGCGAGCAGCTGGTCGCCGCCGGCAGCTCCGCCTCGGAGGCGGTGGCGCTCACCGCGGTGCTGGGCTTCGACCCCGCCCCCGCGGAGGCGGCGGCGGTGGTGCTGCAGGGGCGGCCGGCGTGGGCCTGGAGCCCCGCCGCGAGCGCATAGTCCATAGTCCTCGCCGGCGGCGTCAGCATCAGGGTCAGGCGGAGGGCGAGGCATCCGGCACCCCCAGTTCCCCTACCTCTTCTCGCCGCTGCGCCTCGGCTCCACGGTGGTGCCCAACCGGATCGTCTTCAGCGCCCACCTGACCAACCTCGCCGAGGCCAACCGGGTGGGCCCGCGCCTGATCGCCTACTACGAGGAGCGAGCCGCCGGCGGGGTGGGGCTGATCATCACCGAGGAGCAGTCGGTGCACCCCACCGACCACCCCTACGAGCGGCTGATCAAGGCGTTCGACGAGCGGGTCGTCGACGGCTACCGGCGGCTGACCGCCGCCGTCCACCGCCACGGCGTCCCGGTGCTCGCCCAGATCAACCACAACGGTGGCCAGGCGGCCTCGACCTACACCCGGCTGCCCCTCTGGGCGCCGTCCCCGATCGCAGACCCGCTCTTCCGCGAGGTGCCGATGGAGATGGGCGGCGCGGAGATCGACGAGGTGGTGCGCAGCTACGCCCGGGTGGCGGTGCACTGCCGGGAGGGCGGCTTCGATGGGGTCGAGCTCCAGGCCTCGCACAGCTCGATGCTCCGCCAGTTCCTGTCGCCCGCCTCCAACCGCCGCGACGACGCCTACGGGGGCACCACCGAGCGGCGGGCCCGGCTGGTCCGCGAGATCCTCGAGGCGATCCGCGCCGCGGTGGGCCGTGACTGGACCGTGGGGGTGCGCATCCCCGCCGACGAGTTCGTCGACGGGGGCATGACCCTGACCCACGCGCTCGCGACCGCCCGGCTGCTCGACGCCGACGGGCTCGTCGACTACTTCAACACCTCGATCGGCACCGCCACCCACTCCCTCTTCATGGTCGAGGGGTCGATGCACGTGCCCCCCGGCTACCAGCTCTTCGCCTCGGCGGCGCTGCGCGAGGTCACCGACCTGCCCGTGGTCGGGGTGGGACGGATCAAGGACCCGGTCCAGGCCGAGCAGGCGCTCGCCGCCGGCGCCTGCGACCTGGTGGGGATGGTGCGCCAGCAGATCGCCGACCCCGAGACCGCGCTGAAGGCCCGCGAGGGACGGGTGGAGGAGATCCGCCTCTGCATCTCGTGCAACCAGGAGTGCATCGGTCGCGAGGGGCTCAACCTCGACCTCGGCTGCATCGAGAACCCCGCCACCGGCCACGAGCAGACCCTCTCCCCGACCCGGCTCGGCCGGACCGCGCGGCCCCGGCGGGTGCTGGTGGTCGGAGGCGGGCCGGCGGGGATGGAGTGCGCCGCGGTCGCCGCCCGGCGCGGCCACCGGGTCACCCTCTGCGAGCGCGAGGACGAGCTCGGCGGCCAGGTGCGCCTGGCGGTGCGGGTGCCCAACCGCTCCGAGTTCGGCGACCTCACCCGGAACCTGGCCACCGCCCTGCGTCACAGCGGCGCCGAGGTGCGCACCGGCACCACCGTCAGCGTCGAGGAGGTCGCCGCCGGCGGCTGGGACGCGGTGGTGTGCTGCACCGGGTCGGTGCCCGCGCCGCCGCGCTTCGCAGGCGCCGGCGATGCCTCGCTGCTCAGCGTCCGGGCGGTGATGGAGGGCGCCGAGGTGGGCGAGCGGGTGGCGGTGCTCGACATGGTCGGCTTCCACCAGGCCACCAGCACCGTCGAGCTGCTCGCCGAGCGCGGCGCCCGGGTCGAGGTGTTCACCACCTCGCTCACCGTGGGCCAGGACCTCGGGCTCACCCTCGACTGGGAGAACTGGCACCGCCGGGTGCTCGCCCGCGGGGTGACCCTGACCACCAGCGTCGCCCCGCTCGGCATCGAGGGCGGGACGCTGAGCGCGGTCCACGCCTACTCCGGCGAGATGCTCTCCTTCGGCCCGTTCGACAGCGTGGTGGTCGCCGACCACGGCCGCGCCGACGACGACCTCTACCACGCGCTGCGGGTGGCGGCGGCGGCGCCGGAGGTGCTCCGCGCCGGTGACTGCGTCGCCCCGCGCCGGGCGGGCAACGCCATCGTCGAGGGCCACCGGGTGGCGCGGGCGCTGTGACGCGCGGGGGAGACGCCGTCTGGGTCTGGGCCGAGCACCGCGACGGCGAGCTGAGCGAGGCGACCTGGGAGGTGCTCGCCGAGGGCCGCGAGCTCGCCGCCGCCCTCGGCGGGGCGCTCGTCATCGCCGGCGCCGGCCTGCCCGAGCCGCTGCCGCTGGCCGCCCTCGGCGGCGCCGGGGTGGCCCGGGTGCACCTCGCCGGGGCGCCGCCGCCCGGCGCCGAGGCCGGGGCGGGTGCCGCCGTCCTCGCCGCCCTCGCCGCCGCCGAGGGCGCACCGGCGGCGCTGCTGGTGCCGGCGACCGGCTCGGGCTCGGCGCTGGCGTCGCGGGCGGCGATCCGCCTCGGCGCCGCCTGCCTCGACGACTGCCTCGGCGTGACCGCCGCCGGCGGCGGCCTGCGGGGGCTGCGCTGGGCCTGCGACGACCGCCTCCACGAGGAGTGGCTGGTCACCGGGCGGCCGCTGGTGGCGACGCTGCGCCCGCAGACCCGGGGCCGTCCCGACCCCGCCGGCGGGCCCGAGCCGGAGCTGATTCGCCACCCCGCCGCCGAGCTGCCGCCGCGGGTGCGCCATCTCGGCGAGCTGCCCGGCGACCCCGGCACCGTCCCGCTCGCCGAGGCCGCCCGGATCGTCGCCGCCGGCCTCGGCGCCGGCGGCCGGGACGCGCTGGCGGCGGTGGAGGAGCTGGCCCGGCTGCTCGGCGCCTCGGTCGGCGCCACCCGACCGCTCGCCGACCGCGGCTGGGTGCCCTTCGAGCGGCAGATCGGCACCACCGGGCAGGTGGTGAGCCCCCGCCTCTATCTCGCCCTCGGCATCTCGGGCGCCCTCCAGCACCTCTCCGGCATCATCGGCGCCGAGACCATGGTGGCGGTGAACATCGACCGCAGCTGCCCGATGATGGCCCGGGCCACCCTCGCCGTCGCGGGCGACGTGGCCGAGGTCCTCCCCCTGCTGCTCGCCCGGCTGCGCGAGCGCGCCGGCGCCGGGGCGGCCTCGTGACCACCGGCTTCGACGCCGTCGTCGCCGGCGCCGGCCCCGCCGGCAGCGCCGCCGCCCTCGCCCTCGCCCGGGCGGGGCGCAGCGTGCTGCTGCTCGAGCGCGGCGAGTTCCCGGGCAGCAAGAACGTCTCCGGCGCCGCGGTCTACAGCCCCGACGTGCTCGAGGCGCTGGTGCCCCGCTTCTGGGAGTCCGCCCCGGTCGAGCGCGTCCTCACCCGCCGGGTGATCTGCGTCACCTCCGAGGAGTCGTCGGTGGCCCTCGACTTCAGCAGCCGGCGCTTCGCCAGCCCGCCGTACAACGCCTTCAGCGTGCTCCGGCCCCGCTTCGACCGCTGGCTCGCCGACCAGGCGGTGGCGGCGGGCGCGGTGCTGCTCTGCTCCACCGTCGCCGACGAGGTGCTCCGCGACGGCGCCGGGCGGGTGCGCGGGGTGCGGGTGCGGCGCGAGGGTGGCGAGATCGCGGCGCCGGTGGTGATCGCCGCCGACGGGGTCAACTCCTTCCTCGCCCGGGGCGCCGGGCTGCAGCGCGAGCTCACCGGACACGACCTCTCCCTGGGGGTGAAGGAGGTGATCGCCCTCGACCGCCACACCCTCGAGGAGCGCTTCCAGCTGGAGGGCGACCAGGGCGTCACCTACGAGTTCCTCGGCTCGGTGACCGGCGGCGTGGCGGGGGGGAGCTTCCTCTACACCAACCGCGAGTCGCTCTCGCTGGGGGTGATCGTGGAGATCGCCTCGCTCGCCGAGCACCGGGTGCGCCCCCACGAGCTGCTGGAGCGGTTCAGGGCCCATCCCACGGTGGCCCCGCTGGTGCGCGGCGGCCGGCTGGTGGAGTACTCGGCGCACATGGTCCCGGAGGCGGGGCAGCGGATGCTCGCCACCCTCGCCGGCGACGGCATCCTGGTCGCCGGCGACGCCGCCGGGCTCTGCTTCGCCACCGGCCTGTACCTCGAGGGGATCAACTACGCGATCGCCTCCGGCCGGGCCGCGGGCGAGGCCGCCGCCGATGCGCTCGCCGCCGGCGACACCTCCGCGGCCGGGCTGGCCGGCTACCGGCGCCGGCTGGAGGAGCGCGGCGTGCTCCCCGACTTCCGTCGCTTCCGGCTCGCCCCCCGCTTCGTGATGGGTGAGCGGATCCACGGCCTCTACCCCGGGATCGTCACCGGGATCGCCGAGCGGGTGCTGCGCTCCGAGGGCGGCCGCCCCAAGCAGAAGCTGCTCCCCGCGGTGACCGGCGAGCTGCGCCGCGCCGGGGTGCCGCTGCGCCGGGTGCTGCGCGACCTCTGGGAGGGGGGACGGGCCTTCGGATGGTGAGCACGACGCTGGCGGAGAGGATGACCACGGTGCGGTTCCGCCCCGACCACGAGCCCCACATCGTCGTCGACGGCGACATCTGCCGCGACTGCTCGCTGCACACCTGCGTCTACGTCTGCCCCGCCGACCTCTTCACCCTGCTCAGCGACGGCTCGATCCTCTTCAACCACGAGCAGTGCTTCGAGTGCGGCACCTGCTACATCGCCTGCAACCGCGAGGGGGCGATCAGCTGGCGGTACCCCGGGGGCGGGCGCGGCGTCACCTTCCGGGACTCCTAGGCGGATGCGGGTCGCGGTCGCCGTCGAGCACGGCTGGGACCCCTCCACGGTCGAGGCCGACCCCCTGACCGGCACCGTCGACGAGACCCGGACGGTCGCCGGCCTCGGCGTCTCCGCCCTGGCCGCGGTGGCGCTGGCGCTGCGGCTGCGCGGCCCCGGCGGCCGGGTCGAGGTGCTCGTCGCCGCCCCCGCCAGCGCGGAGGGGGAGCTGCGCGGGCTGCTCGCCGCCGGCGTCGACGCGGTCACCCGGGTGTGGGCCGATGGGCTGGAGGGGGCGGGCACGGAGGCAGCCGCCCGGGCGCTCGCCCCGCCCCTCGCCACCGCCGCCGCCGACCTGGTGCTCACCGGCGGCCGCAGCCTCGACGGCGGCGCCGGCACCCTCGGGCCGATGCTCGCCGAGCTGCTCGGGCTCGCCGAGGCCACCGCCGTCGAGCACCTGGAGGTGACCGATACCGAGGGTTGCGGCGAGGTCGTCGTCCGCCGCCGCCTCGAGCGCGGCGCCCGCGAGCGGGTCTCCCTCGCACTGCCCGCGGTGGTCTGCGTCGAGCCGGGCATCGCCGGCCTCGACGACGCCTCGCTGCCGGCGCTGCTCGCCGCCCGCGGGGCCCCGGTGGCGGTGCGGGAGGCGGCCCTCGACGGCGTCGCCGGGGGCTGCCGCCGGGTCCGCCGGCTGCCCCCGCGGCCGCGGCCCCGCCGGCTCGCCGCCCCCGACCCCTCGCTGCCGGTGGAGGCGCGGCTCGCCGCCGTGCTCGGCGGCGGCGGACGCCACGACCAGGAGCACGCCCTGGTCGAGGGGCCGCCCGCGCTCCTGGTCGAGCGCATCCTCGGCCTGCTCGAGGAGCGGGGCTACCTCTCGCCGTCGCCGGGCTGAGCCCCCGCCTCGCCGCCGCCGGGCATCGCCAGGGCGGCGTCGTCCGGGGCGGGCTCGGGCACCGGATTGGCCCGGGCGGTGGGCCGCCCCGGCACCTCGACCCGGCCCTCGCTGCGGCGGCTCCGGGCGGAGGTGGTGGCGGCGCGCCGGGCCTCGAACTCGGCGCTCCCGACCGCCCCGCGATCGCGCAGCTGGACGAGCTCGTCCAGCCCGCCGGGCAGCGCCGACCGGTGGGCGCGGGCGTGGTGCACCAGCGCCAGCAGCCGGTCGCGCGAGCCGGCCACGCTGTTGCCCGCGATCGGCAGCTTCTCCCAGCGACCGCTCGGCGTCCCGACGGTGATGGTCTCGTCGCCGTGGAAGACGACGTCGCAGATGTCGGCGAGGTAGACGACCAGCTGGGCGCCGGCGTCGCGGCCGCGGCTGTACACCAGCCGCTGGGTGGTGAGGGTGAGGTCGCGGTTGCGGCTGGCGCGGGTGCTCGACGCCACCAGGAACTCGTCGTCGCGGAGCCGCAGGCCGCCGGGCAGGGGCACCGCCTGGGGATGGATGGGCACCGGGCAGCTGCTCGCCGCCCGCTGGTAGGCGGCGACGCGGTGGGCCCGGCTCTCGGCCTCACGGCTGGCCTCGAGGATCCGCTGCTGCCGGGACAGCTCCTTGGCGTCGACGTCGGGCACGCCCACCTGCTGGAGGCGCTGCTTCAGGGTCGGCCCGGTGCGGCCGCGGCCGCCGAGGTGGTGGCTCGGCGGCAGCGGGGGCGGCCGGTGAGTCGTGGCCTGCCGCCGCTCCTCGCTGATCCCGACCCGCTTGAGCCGCGCCCCCAGTCCACCTGCCGGTGCGGTCCTGGGAGGGGTCGGTGGCACCTCCTCGATGGTCGCCTCGGGCCGCTCGCCCTCGACCTCCGGCGGCCAGAAGAGATCCGCCAACCGCTGCTTCACACCCATGTCCCACCCTCTGTCGAGCTGCCGCCGTACCGGGTCGCCACCGCCGACGGGACGCGCACCCGGCGGGGGGCGAGCGCGAGCGGGATCAGGGTCTCGAGCGGGCCGGTCTCCGGGCGCCGGACGCACTCGGGGTCGGGGTCGTCGAGGGCCAGCCCGGCGAAGTGCTTGACCGCCATGCATCCACCGTGACAGCGGGAGTATGCGCCGCAGCTCTGGCAGCCGCCGCCCACCTGCTCGCCGCGCAGTCGGTGGAAGAGCGGCGAGTCCCGCCAGATCTCCGCGAAGGACGAGGTGCGGACGTTGCCGGCGCGGAACTCGTCGACGAGCACGAAGGGGCACGCGAAGACGTCGCCCCGCGGGTCGACGCAGCAGACGATCCGCCCGGCGCCGCACATGTTCAGGCCGTCGAGCGGCTCGCCGAGCGCGGAGAGGTGGAAGAAGGAGTCGCCGGTGAGCACGTCGGGGTGGGCGCGCAGCCACTCGTAGAGGTGGCGGTTCTGCGCCTGGGTGAGGCGCAGCTGCTCCCACACGTGGAGACCGCGCCCCGAGGGCCGCAGCCGGGTGAGGCGCAGCTGGGCGCCGTACCCCACCGCGAGCTCGTGGAGCCGGTCCAGGGCGTCGACGCTGCGGCGGGTGACGACGTGGTTGAGCTTGAAGGCGAACCCCTCGGCGGCGAGCAGGTCCATGGCGTTGCGGGCGTTGGCGTACGAGCCGTCGCCGCGGATGGCGTCGTTGACCTCGGCGTCGACGCCGTCGAGGCTGATCTGCACGTCGAGGTAGTCGGTGCTCGCCACCCAGCGCGCGGCGGCGGCGTCGATGCGGCTGCCGTTGGTGCTGAACTTCACCCCCACGCCGCGGCCGATGGCGTGCTCCATCAGCTGGAAGAAGTCGGGGCGCACCATCGGCTCGCCGCCGCCGACGTTGATGTAGAAGACCCGCATCTCCGCCCAGTCGTCGATCAGCCGGGTGGCCTCGGCGGTGGTCAGCTCGTCGGGCGCGCGCCGCCCCGAGGAGCTGAGGCAGTGCACGCAGCGCAGGTTGCAGGCGTAGGTGATCTCCCAGGTCAGGCAGATCGGCGCGTTCAGCCCGCGGCTCAGGGCCTCATAGCGCATCGACGACCCCCCGCCGGCGCAGCCCCTCGAGGAGGGTGAGCATCCGCGGCACCGCCTCGGCGCTCAGCTCGCCCCCGGCCACCAGGGTGTCGGCGATTTCGCCGACCGCACGGCTGCCGTCGGAGCGGAGGAAGGCGTCGAGCGGCGGTTCGACGAAGAAGAGCCGGCGCTCGTCATAGGTGTAGACGAGGGCGCCGAAGGGCTCGTCACGCAGCGCTGCCCGGGGGGCGAGTCGGACGCGGTCGGTCCGGGTCAACCCTCAGTACACGCCGCACATGCCGTCGATGCTGATCTCCCCGAGCAGCATCTCCTCGAGGTCGGCGTCCTCCTCGGGAGGAGTGTCGAGGGAGGGGGTGGCGGGGTCGAGGATCGCGACCTCATCGGTCGCCGCCGGTGCCGGCTGGTCGCGCTCGTGCATGCCGTCGCCCCCTGTCGGACCCCTCTTCGTCGCTGCCGGGCCAAGCTAGCAGCGGGATCTTCATCCTGTCAATCAGGTCACCCCGACAAGATCCGTCAAGGCTGCGGCCAGCTCCGCCACGCCCTCCACCCGCCGGTACCGGCCGCCGCCGCGGCGGGCCAGCGCGGTGCCGGCGCGCACCGAGTCGTCGAGGCCGCTGGTACCGAGCACGTGCACCCGGTCGATGCCGGCGAGCGCCGCCAGCGGGTCGCCGCCGGCGGTGGGCAGGCAGTCGCTGAGCAGCACCGCGGCGCGCTCGTCGGCCGCGGCCCGGGCCAGCTGGCGGGCGGCGGTGCGGAGCGCCAGGGCGAGGTCGGTGCTGCCCCGGGCGCGCACCGAGAGCACGTCCTCGACCACCCGGCCCGGCGGCCGCGCGCTCCCCGGGGGGCGCAGCACCAGGGCGTCGCGGTGGAAGGCGACGACGCAGCAGTCGACCCCGTCGCCGGCGGCGAGCACCACCGCCGCCGCCGCGGTGGCCGCCATCGCCACCGCCTGGCCGCGCATCGAGCCGCTGTGGTCGAGGAGCAGGCAGAGCGCCCGCCGCGGCCCCGCCCAGCCGCGCAGCACCAGCTCGTCGGCGCTGCGCGGCAGCCCGCCGCCGGCGCGCTCCAGGGTGCGGTCGAGATCGAGATCGCCGTCCGGCCGGCCGGGGAGGGGCACGATCCGCCGCATCCCCCGGCGGGCGGGGCGGCCGGCCCGGCCGAGGCGGACGAAGACCCGCGCCGCCAGCCGGCGGGCCTGGCGGCGGAGCTCGACGTCGGTGGCGGCGGCGAGGTCGCAGAGCAGCGCCGCGGCGCCGTCGGGGTCGCGGTCGAGCAGCCGCTCGAGCGCCGCCTCGTCGAGCCGGCCCACCCCGGGCGAGACCTCGGCGAACCCCGCGTGGGCGGTCTCCAGCTCGCGCCGGGCGAGGGTGCGGCGGCCGCTCTCGCGGAGCGCGGCGCGGGCGTCCCGGCCCTCGAGCACCCGGCCGTGGCTCGGCGCCTGCCCGGCCCCCCTGCCGCGGGGAGGAGGGGCTCCTGAGGGCTCCTCGTCGGCCTCGGCCTCGGCCTCGGCGGCGAGCAGGCGGTCGAGGATCTCGGTCACCACCTCCTCGGGGGTGCGGTCGACCCCCTCCTCGAGGCGGATCCGTCCGCTGAAGGCGGCGAGGGCGGCGTCGAGCAGGGTGTCGCGGCCGGCCCGCTCCTCGCCGCGCAGCCCGCAGAGGCCGCGGGCGATGTGGACCATGTCGATGGGCCCGCGCACCGAGGCGCCGGTGCGCACCTCGGGGTGGTCGCGGGTGGCGCGTCCCAGCGCCACGGCGAGGCGGACGAGCCGGCCGCGGTCGCCGGTGACCCGCTCGGTGATGGTCCGCTCCCCGGCCTCGTCCTGGTAGCCGATCGCGATCCGGCACATCCGGTCGTAGATCGCCTGGCCGATCCGCGCCGTGCCCACCGCGTCGAAGGGGTTCATGGCGGCGATCAGCCGGAAGCCGGGGTCGGCGCGCACCCGGCCCAGCCGGCTGACGTGGATCTCGCCCTCGGCGAGCGCGGTGATGAGCACGTTGAGGGTCTCCTCGGGGACCCGGTTCATCTCCTCGAGGTAGAGGAGCATGCCCTGCCGCATGGCGGTCAGCAGCGGCCCCTCGACGAAGCTCTCCGGCCGGTAGCCGGACTGGAGCACCGCCGCGGGGTCGTGGTAGCCGACCACCCGGGCGGGGGTGAGCTCGGCGTTGCCCTCGACGAAGACCACGCCCCGGCCGGTCTCCTCGGCGACCACCCGGAGCAGGGTGGACTTGCCCGTCCCCGGCGGCCCCTCGAGCACAACGTGGCGCCCCGAGGTGAGCGCCACCGCGAGCACCTCGGCCTGGCGGCGCAGCCCGACGATGTCGGTCGCGATCCGCTCCAGCAGCCGGGGCGGCCCGGACCCGTCCGGCTCCGGCGCCGGCGCCGGCGCCGGATCGCTCACGAGTCGTAGACGATCACGCCGCGGATGTTCTTCCCGTCGCGCAGGTCCTGGTAGCCCTGGTTGATGTCGTCGAGCGAGTAGGTGGCGCTGCAGAGCTCGTCGAGCTTCACCTGGCCGACCCGGTAGAGCTCGAGCATCTTCCTGATGTCGTACATCGGGTTGGACGACCCGAACATCGACCCCTGCACCGTCTTCTGGAAGAGGGTGAGCATGGTGCCGGAGAGCTGGATGGTCTTCTCCGCGATCGGCCCCAGCCCGACGATGGTCACCGAGCCGCCCTTGCGGATCACGTTGAACGCCTGCTCGACCACCACCGCGTCGACGACGCCGACGGTGACGATGGAGCGGTCGGCGAGCACCCCGTTGGTGAGCCGGGTGACCAGCTCCTGCGCCTCCTCGCCGGTGGCCACGCTGTGGGTGGCGCCCAGCTCCTCGGCCTTCTCGCGCTTGTTGGGCAGCGGGTCGACGGCGACGATGTTGGCGGCGCCGGCGTGGCGCGCGCCCTGCACCGCGTTGATGCCGACACCGCCGATGCCGTAGATGACCACGGTGTCGCCGGGGCCGACCCGGGCGGCGTAGACGCTCGAGCCCCACCCGGTGGGCACCCCGCAGCCGACCAGCACGGCGCGGTCGAGGGGGAGGTCGTCGTCGACCTTCACCACCGAGTACTCGGAGACCACGCTCCGCTCGGAGAAGGTGCCGAGCATGCACATCCCGCCGAGGTCCTGGCCCCTGGCGTGGAAGCGGAACTCGCCGCCGGGCAACGAGCCCTGGAGCAGGGTGGCGCCGAGGTCACAGAGGTTGGACTGGCCGGTCGAGCACCAGCGGCAGGTGCCGCAGACGGGGAGGAAGGAGCAGACGACGTGGTCGCCGGGCCTCACCTTCGTGACCGAGGCCCCGACCTCCTCGACGATGCCCGCGCCCTCGTGACCGCCGACCATGGGCAGCCGGGCGGGCAGGTCGCCGGTGGTCAGGTGCTCGTCGGAGTGGCAGAGACCCGAGGCCACCCAGCGGATCCGCAGCTCGTGCTCGCCGGGCGGGTCGAGCTCGAGCTCCTCGAGCTCCCAGCGGGCGTCGGGCCCGGTCTCCCAGCAGACGGCGGCCTTCGTTTTCATCGCCTCTCCTTTTTCCTCGCGTTCCGCTCGCTCGACCCGGCTGTCACTCTACCGCCGCCGGTGAACCGCGGCTCACTCGTACCGGGTGCTGCCGAGGTCGATCCAGCCGCCCTCGTGCCGGCCGGTGGCATGGTGCGTGTAGTGGATCACGGGGTGGCCGGGATCGGGCTCGAACTGGCCGTGGAGCACCACCACGCTGCCGCGGGCGACCGGCACCCGGGGAGCGAGGCCGAGGTTGTGGTCGATCTCGACGGAGGTGCCGTCGACGGTCATCGCGAAGCGCTGGTGGACGCCGTCGCCGCGGTCGGGCGAGTCGGCGAGCAGGCCGGTGACGGCCCCCCGGACGGTGACCTCGGCGGGGCGCGCGTCCGCCAGGGCGCTGTCGAAGGCGTGGTTGTCGACGGCGTCGCCGCCGCAGCCGGCGAGCGCCAGCGCCAGCAGCAATGACGACCGGGTGACAGAGCGTTTGCCCAACCCGGGTCCGTGCCATGATCGGATCACCGGCGGTGCGGGAGCTCCACGCGACTGCGATCGGCCTGGCCCCGGTGCTGGGGAGCCGTCATGGCCATCCTCATGTGCCGCCCCGACCACTACGGGGTCGAGTACGAGATCAATCCGTGGATGCACGTCACCACCGAGGTCGACGGCGGCATCGCGCTCGCCCAGTGGGGAGCGCTGCACAATGCCTACCAGCTGCTCGGCGAGCGGGTCGAGCTGGTCGACCAGCAGCCCGGGCTGCCCGACATGGTCTTCACCGCCAACGCGGCGGTGGTGCGCGGCCGCGACGCCGTGCTGAGCCGCTTCCGCCACCCCGAGCGCCAGGGCGAGGAGCCGTTCTGGCGGCGCGCCCTCGAGGATCTCGGGATCACCGTCCACCGCGTGCCCGACGAGGTGTCCTTCGAGGGGGCTGGCGACGCCCTGTTCGTCGGCGAGCGGCTCTTCTGCGGCCACGGCTTCCGCACCGAGATCGCGTCCCACGCGCTGGTGTCCGGGCTGCTCGACGTCGAGGTGGTGTCGCTGCGCCTCGTCGACCCGCGCTTCTATCACCTCGACACCTGCTTCTGCCCGCTCAACGACCGAACCGTCCTGTTCGCTCCGGCCGCGTTCGACACCGCCTCGCAGCAGCTGGTGCGCCGGCTGGTGCCCCACGTCATCGAGGTGCCCGTGGAGGTGGCCACCGGCTTCGCCTGCAACGCCATCAGCATCGGCGACCGGGTGATCTCCTCGCTCGCCGCCGAGCGGCTCGAGGCGCCGCTCCACGACGCCGGGTTCGACACCCTCGCACTGCCAATGTCGGAGTTCCTGAAGTCGGGCGGCGGGGTCCGCTGCCTCTCGCTTCCCCTGGACCTCACCGGGCTCGACCGGGCGGCCTGATCGGCCGGGTTCAGCCGCCGGGGCGTCGCCGCCGGGGCCGCGCCGCCACCGGCGGCGGCTCGGCCGACTCGGCGTCCGCCGCCGAGCCCATCCGCTGGATCACCTCCGCGGTGGTCACCGTGGCCTCGCGCATCACCGCCGAGACCATGTCACCGATGGCCCGGAGCTGCCGGCCCACCGCCGCGGTGCGCTCCTGCAGCGCCAGCAGCTGGGCCATCAGCTCGGGATCGGTCTCCGGCGCATTGCGCCGGCCGGCGCCGTTCTCGGGGCGCGCCTTGGTCCGCGCCGCCTTGGGAGGCTTGCGCGTCGTCGATCCGGCCTTGGAGGCCTTCTTCTTTCCCATGTCCCGAGACAGTATCCCCTGGGCGGTATTCCCTGTCACTCCTGGCGCATCAGCGACGTGATCACGCTCCGGTAGCGGAGGGTGTCGGAGTAGAGGCCGTGACGCGCGATGCTGGCGTCGCCCTGGTAGTAGGCGGCGAGCGCGGCCTGGGCGTCCCCGCCGTGGATGCCGAGGAGGTGGCGGAGCAGCATGCAGCCGGCGATCACGTTGTCCTCGGCGACGTTGAGGTCGAGGGGCCGGGGGGAGAGGTAGCGGGAGATCCAGTCGCCGGTGTACGGCTCCACCTGCATGATCCCGATCGCGCCGGTGGGGGAGACCGCGTTCTGCTGCCAGCCGCTCTCCATCCAGGCCACCGCGCGCACCAGCTTCGGGTCGACGCCCTGCTGGCCGCCGATCCGGGTGAGGAGCGCGTTCATCCGCCCCAGCCGGCCGGGGATCTTCAGGGTGGTGCCGTAGCGCAGCGGGGCCTGGATGCCCACCCCGTTGGTGCGCGCGAGGGTGACGAGGTCGACGCCGTACCGCCGGGCGATGGCGGCGAGGTGGTCGCCCCGCTGGACGGTGTAGGGCTCGACGTCCGGCGTCCCCGCGGTGTAGCCGGGCAGCCCCGCCGCGGTGTCGGGGATGGACAGCAGCTGCCCGATCCGGATCCGGTCGGGGTCGCTGATGTGGTTGGCGGCGGCGAGCGCAGAGACCGTGGTGCCGTGCTGGGCGGCGATCGCCGACAGCGTGTCCCCGGGCCGGACGATGTAGCCGGCGGCGGCGACGGTGGGGGCCGCGGCCGCGGTGGCGCCGAGCGCGGCGGCGGCGAGACGGGAACGCGAACTCATGCGGGGCTCCTGGCGTGGGCGTGGGGTGGAACGATGGAACCGCACCGCCGAACGGGTGGACTCGCAGGGTAGGGACGCCGCCCGAGCGCGTCAAGGACCGCGGCTGCGGTTGTTGCCAGAACGCGACGGTTCCCCGGCGCCGGGCACCCGATGGTACGCTCGCCGGGTGACCACCCCGCCCCGGCGTGTCAGCGTCCCGGCCGGCCTCCTCGCGGGGCTCTGCGGGGCCGTCCTCGGGCTGCTGACCTTCGCCACCGCGGCCGCCCTCTGGCGCGCCGGGCACAGCCAGGCGGCGGCAACCCTCGCCGAGACCATGTTCGTCACCGCGCTCGCCTCGGTGGCCGCGGTCGCCCTGCTCGCCCAGCCCGCCCGCCAGCGGCGCGCCCGGGTCCCGGTGGGACGTCCCCTGCCGCGCACCTGGTGGCCGCCGGCCGACGACCCCCTGCCCGCGCTTGCCGTGTGCCTGGGAGCGCCCGTCGCCATGGGCGCGATCGCCGCGGCGCTGCTGTTCCGCTGAGGCCCGGCCGCCGGGCGCACGTTTTCTCCGCGGCGCGAGTTATCTGCCATACGGGCCAACGCGTTTCCCGCACCGCGCCGACTCCTCGGACATCGTGAACAATCGATCCCGCACCCGCTCCACCCCTCCCGTCGATGCCGTCATCTGGGACTACGACGGCACGCTCGTCGACACCCGCGGCGCCGACGAGGCGGCGGTCTCCGAGCTGGTCGCCCACGATCCCGGCGCCGCCGCCGGGGCCGAGCTCTTCTGGGCCGCCGAGGGGCGTCCGATCCTGGAGCGGCTGGAGCTGGCCTGGCCGGGACGGGCCGACGAGGTCCTGCCCCTCTTCGACCGGCGGGTCACGCCGGTCACGTTCCGAGGCATCCCCCGGGTGCTCGGCGCCCTGAGCCGGCGCCGGCTCCACCTCGCCGTGGTCTCCTCCCGCCGCCTCGAGCCGCTGGAGTGGGGGCTTGCGGCCTGCGGGCTGCGCGGTCATTTCGAGACCGTGGTCGGCCTCGACTGCGTCAGCCGCCCCAAGCCCGACCCGGAGGGGCTGCTGCTCGCCTGCAGCCGGCTCGGGGTGCGCCCCACCCGGGCGGTCTACATCGGCGACCGCGACGTCGACGTCGACGCCGGCCGCCATTGCGGGATGACCGTCTGGCGGGCCACCTGGGCGCTGCCCCCGGCCGAGGGCGCCACCTCCCCCAATCCCCGCGAGCTCGCCGCGCCGTCCGAGGTGCTGCACCGTCTCCACGGGGGGATGGCGGAGACCGGCTAGGCTCTCGGTCCACCGCGGATGAGCCGCCGCACCGCGTCCACGGCGACCTCCACCAGGGCGTCGATGGGGAGGCGGGTGGGGTCGGGCATGGCGTCGACGGTGGGGGCGGCGTTGACCACGGCGAGGGCGGCGCCGGCGCGGACGCGGCGCACCGCGGCGACGGTGAGGAGGGCGGCGCACTCCATCTCGGAGGCGAGCACGCCGGCGCGCACCCACGCCTCCCACCGGGCCCGCAGCTCGGCGGCGATCGGCATCCGGTCGGGCTCCATCTCGCCGTAGAACGAGTCCTTCGACTGCACCGTGCCGGTGTGGTGGCGCACCCCGGCGGCGGTGGCGGCGGCGCGCAGCGCGTCCACGATGTCGAGGTGGGCGACCGCCGGCCAGGCCAGCGGGATGTACTGCAGGCTGGTGCCCTCGTCGCGCACCGCCGCCTGGGCGACGATGACGTCGCCGAGGCGCAGCCCCGGCTGCATCGCGCCGCAGGAGCCGACCCGGATCAGGGTGTGGGCGCCGAGGTTGCACAGCTCCTCGACCGCGATCGCCGTCGAGGGGCCGCCGATCCCGGTCGAGGTGACGCTCACCGCCTCCCCCTCGAGGGTGCCGGTCCAGGTGGTGTACTCGCGGTTGGCGGCCACCAGCGCGGCGCCGTCGAGATGGGCGGCGATGCGCTCGCAGCGGCCCGGGTCGCCGGGGAGGAGCACGTGGCCGCCGACGTCGCCGGGGCCGCAGGCGAGGTGGTACTGGCGGCCGGCGGGGTCGCTCACCGGGGCGCCTCGCCGCCGAGCACCAGGGGCACGAGGCGGCGCATGTCGGGGGTGTCGATGATCACGTCGGCGGCCGCGGCGGTCTCCGCGTTCACCGGGCAGAAGGCGACGCCGAGGCCGGCGGCGCGGAACATGTCGATGTCGCCGGGGCTGTCGCCCACCGCCACCACCTCGGCGGGGTCGAGGTCCAGCGCCGCCACCGTCTCGGCGAAGACCGGGGCCTTGCCGCCGGGGGGCACGGTGATCTCCGCCTCGCCGGTGAAGAGCCCGTCGAGGACGTGGATGGTGTTGGCCCGGTGCAGCTCCATGCTGAGGTCGGCGGCAACCCGCTCGGCGAGGGCGGTGATGCCGGCGGAGACGATCGCCAGCCGCACCCCGGCGGCCCGGAGCGCCTCGCAGGCGGCGGCCACCCCGTCGTGGTACTCGACCTCGGCGACCACCTCGTCGAGCAGCGCCGAGGCCTCGCCGCGGAGGTCGGCGACCTGCTCGACCAGGAAGCCCTGGCGGTCGAGCGCGCCCTCGCGGTAGCGGGCCCAGCGGTCGCGCTGGCGCCGGGCGTGGCCGGGGCCGAGCTTGCGCTGCACCGCCGCCCAGGAGTTGGCCTCGCGGGTGAGGGTGCCGTCGAGGTCGAAGACCACGGCCCGATAGCCGCCCGGTCGCGGGGTGCGCCGCTCCACAGCTAGGAGCCCGCGCTGAGCCCGTGCTCGCGGAGCGCGTCGTTGAGACTCACCTTCAGGTCGGTGGCGGGGCTGCGGCGGCCGATGATCAGCGCCACCGGGGTGCCGTACTCGCCGGCCGGGAAGCGCTTCGGCCGGGTGCCGGGGATCACCACGGCGCCGGCCGGCACCCGGCCGCGGTGCTCGACCGGCTCGGGTCCGGTGACGTCGAGGATCGGCGTCGAGGCGGTGAGCACCACCCCGGCGCCGAGCACGGCGCGCTCCTCCACCACCACGCCCTCGACGACGATGCAGCGCGAGCCGATGAAGGCGCCGTCCTCGACGATCACCGGGGTGGCCTGCAGGGGCTCGAGAACGCCGCCGATGCCGACCCCGCCGGAGAGGTGGACGTCGTCGCCGACCTGGGCGCAGGAGCCCACCGTCGCCCAGGTGTCGACCATGGTGCGCGCTCCCACCCGGGCGCCGATGTTCACGTAGCTCGGCATCATCACCACCCCGGGCGAGAGGTGGCAGCCGTGGCGGGCGACCGCGGGCGGCACCACCCGCACCCCGAGCTGCGCGTAGCCGCGCTTCAGGGCGATCTTGTCCGAGTACTCGAAGACGCCGGCCTCCATCCGCTCCACCGGGCGCAGCCGGAAGTAGAGGAGGATGGCCTTCTTCACCCACTCGTGCACCGTCCACACGCCCTCCTCCTTGGAGGCGACCCGGATCGCGCCGGAGTCGAGCAGCTCGATCGCCTCCTCGACGGCGGCGACGGTGGTGGGGTCGGCGAGAGGGGTGGTTCCCTCCCAGGCGGCCTCGATGCGCTCCTGCAGCGGGTGGGTGCTGATCATCGGTCCTCGAATGCGAAGCGCCGCAGGGTGTCGAAGGCGCGCACCAGGCTGGCGACCTCGACCCGCTCGTCGGCGCGGTGGGCGTGGGCGGTCGAGCCGGGACCGTAGTTCACCGCCGCGATGCCCTGCTCGGCGAACTCCGCCACCGGCGTCCACGCCTGCTTGGGTTGCACCGCCAGATCACCGGCGTCGCGCAGCCGGGTGCAGAGCTCGTGGTCGGCGACCACCGGCGCCGGCCCGGAGTTGGAGAGCACCCGCAGCTCGCCGTCGGTCACCAGCTCGCGGATCCGCGCCTCCGCCTCTGCGGGGGTGCGGTCGGGGGCGTAGCGGAAGTTGATCCGGCAGGTGGCCAGATCCGGGATGACGTTGTCGGCGATGCCCGCGGAGATCCGCACCACCGACAGCACCTCGCGGTACTCCAGCCCCTGGATCACCACCGGCCGCGGCTCCAGCGCGGCGACGGCGGCGAGGCCCCGCACCGCGGCGTGCACCGCGTTCACCCCGAGCCAGGGCCGGGCGGAGTGGGCGCTGCGTCCCTCGAAGCGGACCTCGGCGGTGAGGTTGCCGAGGCAGCCCACCTGCAGGGTGTTGTCGGTGGGCTCCATGACCACCGCGAGCTCGGTCTCGCCGAGCACCGGCAGCCGCGCCAGCAGCGGGCGCAGCGCGCTCTGGGCGGAGGGCAGCTCCTCCCGGCCGAAGAGCAGGAACCCGAGGTCGACGGCCCGCTCCGGGCGGGTGCGGTCGGCCCAGAGGGCGAGCTCGATGATCACCGCGCAGGCGCCCTTCATGTCCGAGGTGCCGAGGCCGACGACGGCGCCGTCCTCGTGACGCCCGGGGCGGTTGCCCTGGGCCGGGACGGTGTCGAGGTGGCCGGCGAGCACCACCAGCGGGCGCCCGCTGCGCGGCGGCACCAGCAGCAGCCCGTCGCCGTCGGCGTGCACCTCGCCCTCGACCCCGCCGAGGACGGCGGCGACGTGCTCGAGGATGCGCGCCTCGTCGCCGCTCTCGGAGGCGATGTCGACCAGCTCCAGGGTGCGCTCGGCGAGCCGCCGGTCGAGACCGTCCATGCCGGGATTGTGCCAGTCAGACGGCCTGGAGCCGGGCCACCGCCCAGCTCGCCGCCTCGCGCACCACCGGGTCGGGGTCGGCGTCCGCCGCCCGCCGCAGCGGCGCCAGCGCCCCGGGATCGCCGGCGTTGCCGAGGGCGATGGCGGCGTTGCGGGCCAGCCCGGCACGCCCGGTGCGCCAGACCGCGGTGCGGCGGAAGCGCCGCCGGAACTCCTCGTCGTCGAGCTCGAGGCACTCGACGAGATCGGGGTGCGGCACCGGGCCGGTCGCGGTCGAGGGCGCGCCCGCCTCCAGCCCGGCCGGGGCCAGGCGCGCGTTCACCGGGCAGGCCTCCTGGCAGAGGTCGCAGCCGAACGCCCAGGTGCCGATCAGCGGCCGCAGCTCGACCGGGATCGACCCACGGTGCTCGATGGTCAGGTAGCTGATGCAGCGCCGGGAGTCGATCACCCCGGGGGCGGTGATCGCCCCGGTGGGGCAGGCGGGCAGGCAGGCGCCGCAGTGCCCGCATCCCCGCCGCGACCGCGGGGTGGGCGGCAGCGGCAGCGAGAGCAGCACCTCGGCGAGGAGGACGTACGACCCCGCCTCGCGGGTGATGAGGCACGCGTTCTTGCCCGCGAAGCCGATCCCGGCGCGCTCGGCGACGGCCCGGTCGATGGCCCAGCCATGGTCGACGAAACGGTGGGCGCGCAGCTCGCCGGCGCGCTCGCGCAGCCAGGCGACGAGGCCGTCGCAGGCGGTGGCGAGATGGTCGTGGTAGTCGACCGCGCCGCCCCCGGGGCCGGTCAGGCAGGCGTAGGCGGCGACCCGGCCGCGGGGACGTCCCGGCGCCGCCGGTGCGGGTGGCGGCGGGGCGGCGGGGGGGTAGGGCCAGGCGAGGGCGAGCAGCGACCGTGCCCAGGGATGGCGGCGGCCGAGGTCGGTGGAGGCCTCGACCCGCTCCGGCGAGTACCAGGTCATCCCCGCCATCCGTCCCTCGTCGATGGCCCGCAGGGCGCGGGCGCGGATCCGGCGGAAGGGGCGCACCGAGGCGATCCCGGCGCTGCTGAAGCCCCGTGCCCGCGCCTCGTCGAGGAGCTGGTCACGGAGCGCGTCGCGGTCCATGCGGGGATTGTGCTCGCTCGCCCCTTTCCACAGCCCCGGCCGCCCAATGTGGAAAACGGGGATGGAGATGTGGAAAACATGTGGTTAAAGTCGTGGATGGGTGATTGACAGACCGGTCGGAAGGCACCATCCTGGGCCCCGGCGCGCGTCAACATGTGTCAACCCCGTGCGCCGCGGAGCCGACCGCCGGTATTGGGGAGAGCAGCGTGGTGGACCGTGTTCGGCCGAGCGGGCGCGACGTCTCCTTCTCGTCGTCGCGCCCCGGGTCCGGCTCCACCCGTCCCCCGGTCATCCACGGCACCCTGGTGCTCCCCGCCGGCGCCCGAGCTGCGCCGGCACCGTGCCCGGAGCCGGGCCCGCGACCCGCGGCACGGTAGATCAGGTCGCCGGCCCTGCGAGCGGGCCGGCGGCCCCCCGGGGCGGGTGGACACGAGTGGACGGCGTACCATCCCTGGCGTGGCAGAGCAGCAGGAGGCGCCGCGCGCGCGGCGCGTCGTCATCGGCAGCGACATGCGCCACCCGGTGTCGGAGGAGCTGGCCCTCCACCTCGAGGAGCGCGGTCTGCGGGTGGTGCGCTGCGGCGCCGTCGGCGCGCCCGACACCCCCTGGCCGGAGGTCGCCGAGCAGGTCGGGCGGCTGGTCGCCCAGGGTGCGGTCGACACCGGGATCGTCTGCTGCTGGACGGGCACGGGGGTGAGCATCGCCGCCAACAAGGTCCCCGGGGTGCGGGCGGCGCTGTGCGGCGACGCGCAGACCGCGCGCGGGGCGCGGCGCTGGAACGACGCCAACGTCCTTGCGCTCTCGCTGCGCGCCACCAGCGTGGCGGTCGCGGAGGAGATCGTCGACGCCTGGTTCGAGCCGACCAACCCCGACCCCGACGAGGCTGCCAACATCCGCGCCGTTGGAGAGATCGAGAGGCGGTACCGCGAGCGCGGGGCGCCATCAGGGAGCATGCATGCCGACCGTTGAGCTGAGCACACGTCCCCTCGCCGAGGCGGACGTCGACGCCGTGATCGTCACCGCCTTCGAGGACGGGCTGTCGCCCGCCGCGGAGGCGGCCGACGCCGCCCTCGACAACCTGCTCGCCGAGATGCGCGAGGCCCGCGAGTTCCGCGGACGCTTCGCCGAGCGCCCGGTGATCCACACCCTCGGCCGGCTGCCGGCGCGGCGGCTGCTGGTGCTGGGCCTGGGGCGGCGCGACCAGCTCGACTCCTTCCGGCTGCACAACGCCTTCCAGTTCGCCGGCACCGCGCTCCGCAAGCAGGGGGTGCGCAGCGTCGCCGCCTACACCGACCCGACGGTGGTCGACGCCCTCGGCAACGGCCACGCCGCCCTGCCCGCCGACGTCGCCCGTGCGGTCGTCACCGGGCTGCTGCTCGGCAACTTCGAGGGCGACCTCAACAAGAGCGAGCGCGAGCCCAGCACCGTCATCGACACCATCCACCTCGCCGGTCTCGACGGCGACGCCGATGCCCTCGCTGCCGCGCTCGACGAGGCCCAGGTGCTCGCCGAGGCGTCGAACCGGGTGCGGACCTGGGCGGCCGCGCCGAGCAACACCCTCACCCCCCGGCTGCTCGCCGAGCAGGCGTCGGCGCTCTACGAGGGCACCGGCCTCGAGGTCGAGGTGCTGCAGCGCGCCGACCTCGAGCGCGAGGGCATGGGGGCGCTGCTCGGGGTCGCCCAGGGCAGTGACGAGCCACCGGTGATGATCGTGGTGCGCCACGACGGCGGCAGCCCCGACGGCCCCCGGCTGGCGCTGGTCGGCAAGGGCATCACCTTCGACACCGGCGGCATCTCGCTGAAGCCCGCCGCCGGGATGGAGATGATGAAGTGGGACATGGGCGGCGGCGCCGCGGTGCTGGCCGCGATGTGGGCGATCGCCCGCCTCGCCCCGCGCGCCAACGTCATCGGGGTGGTGCCCGCCACCGAGAACATGCCCGGGGGCCGCGCCTACAAGCCCGGCGACGTGCTGGTCTCGAAGAGCGGCAAGACCATCGAGGTCACCAACACCGACGCCGAGGGCAGGATCGTCCTCGCCGACGGACTCGCCAAGGCGCGCGAGCTCGGCGCCACCCACATCGTCGACGTCGCCACCCTGACCGGCGCCTGCGTGGTCGCCCTCGGCCACGTCTCCAGCGGCCTGATGACCAACCACCGCGACCTCGCGCAGATGGTGAAGGACGCCGCCGTCCGCGCCGGCGACCGCCTCGCCGAGCTTCCCCTGCACCCCGAGTACGACGTCGCCCTGCGCAGCGAGGTCGCCGACATGAAGAACGCCGCCGGGCGCGAGGCGGGGGCGATCACCGCCGCCGTCTTCCTGCGCGAGTTCGTCGGCGACATCCCGTGGGTGCACCTCGACATCGCGGGCGCGGTCTGGAACGACCAGGGGGACATGACCCCGATCCCCAAGGGCCCGAGCGGCACGCCGGTGCGCACCTTCGTCCACCTCGCGCGAGCGTTCGCCGAGCTCTAGGCGGGCCGCCGCGGGTACAGCGGGCGGACAATGGAGGCGCGTGCCGGCGGCGGGGCGGGCAGGCGGGTCGCCGGTCCCCGGCGGCCCTCCATCGTCCGAGACGGAGGCCGGGAATGAATCCCAAGCTGGTGGCGCTGTTCTATCTCCTCGCGCTGATCTGCTTCGTCGCCTCGGCCGGCGGCTACAGCCTGCAGAAGCGGTTCTCGCTCATCCCCGTCGGGCTCGCCCTGTGGCTGCTCCCGACCTTCTACGCGGCGCTGCAGGCGGCAGGCTGGATCTAGCCGGAGCAGTCCGCGACCGCCGTGGTGTCAACCCGCTCTGTGCGATGCGCAGTCAGCGGCTGCGGGTAGGGTCGCGCCCGGCAGTCGTCCGCCCCGACCGGGGCGGCGGCCATCCTTCTCTGGCTGTTCAGGGGTCCCTGCTCCACCCCCCACATTCCATGGCCGAGGCTCGTCCGTCGCTTCGTCCGGAGCAGGGACCCCGCCGCCGTGGCCCCGGCGCGGAGAAGCCCCGGCAGCACGGCGCTGCGCGGGGCTCCACCGAGGTGTCCCAGGGATGTCCTGAAGGGCGAAGGGTTGGTGTCCGTAGAACGCATGTTCGCCCCCGGACTTGCGGCTCAGCCGGCCGGCGGCGTGCCCCCGGTGAGCAGGGCGTGGTGGAGGGCCGGCTGCTCGACGTGGACGCCGAGGCGGCGGTCGCCGGCGAGCAGCAGGAAGTCGCCGCGGCCGGCCGACTCGAGATGGCGGCGCTGGGCGTCGGTGAGGCCGTATGCACCCTGCATCCGCGCGGTCTCGGCGCCGCGGTGGCCGCCGAGCAGGATGATCGAGGGGTTGGTGGCGACCACCGTGCCCTCCTCGGTGGCGAGCAGGTCGCCGGCGTTCTGGGTGGCGACCACGAGGGACACGCCGTACTTGCGGCAGCGGCGGGCGAGCTGGGTGAGCAGCCGGCGGAGCGGGGCGTGGGCGCAGAGCAGCCCGACCTCGTCGAAGAGGAGGTGGCGCTGCACCCGCTGCCGCCGTACCAGCGACCAGAGCCACTCGGCGACCACCAGGGTCGCCGCCGGCACCAGCTCCTCGCGGAGGTCGCGGAGGGAGACGCCGGCGACGGGCGCGTCGAGGCGCAGTGTGGTGGGGCGGTTGAAGAGCTCGCCGAGGCCACCGGTGCAGAAGCGGCCGAGCACGGTGGCGACCCGCGGGCAGGCGGAGCGCAGCGGAGGCAGGCAGTCGCCGAGCAGCGCCGGGCGCCGGCGGCCGCGGGCGCGGTCGAGCGCGGCGGTGGCGGCGGCGTCGACGTGGGCGCGCTCGACCTCGTCGAGGCTCTCGCCGCAGAGCACGTTGACGAGGTCGACCACCGCCGCCACCACCTCGGCGCGGCGGGCGGCCTCGCCGCCGTCGGCGTCGCCGGCCTCGAACACGTTGAGGGCGGCGCCGCATCCCGGGGCGAGGCGCAGATAGTCGCCGCCGAGGGCGCCGATCAGGGTCTCGTACTCGCCCTCGGGGTCGATCACCACGCTGCCCCGGCCGCGACCCGCCGCAGCCAGCACCAGGGCGCCCAGGGTGTAGCTCTTGCCCTGCCCCGACGCGGCGAGCACCGCGATGTTGGCGTTGGCGTGGTGGGCGGTGTCGAAGGGGTCGATGCGCACCGGCGCCGCGGTCGCCGTCGACCGTCCCAGCGGGTAGCCGTCGGGATCGTCGCAGCCCGCCTCCACCCAGGGGACGCAGCTCGCCAGCGCCGCGGAGTCGACCAGCTTGGCGCCACCGAGACGGTCGCGGCCCAGCGGCCAGGCGGTCATCGCGGCGTCGAGGTGCTCGAAGTCCGCCGGCTCGCACGACGCCAGGGTGGCGGCGAAGGCGGCACGGACCGCCTCGCCGGCGGGCTCGAGGTCGGCCGGTCCCGCCGCTCGGGCGACCCCGGTGACGCTGAGGCGCAGCGAGCGGCCCTGGTTGCGGGCCAGCCGCGCCCGCAGGTCGAGGGCGCCGTCGACCCCGGCGTCGACCCCGGCGTCGCCGAGCGCCTCGCGGTCGGCCTCGACGAGCTGGTCGGCGCGGAGATCGCGCAGCCGGCGGGAGAGCCGCGACATCGCCTCCGCCACCGGGGTGGGCTCGAGGTGGAGGGCGATGTCGCAGTCGGCGCGGGCGAGCAGGAGCGGCGCCAGCCAGCCCGGCTCCACGGCGGTGCCGGGGAGCCGGCGCAGCCGGAAGCCGCGCACCCAGACGGCGCCGCTCGACGCCTCCCGGCGGTGCGTCCGCCAGCCGGCGCCATCGCCGCCCCACGCCTCGCGCAGCCGCGCCGCCAGCGCCTCGCCCTCGAGCACCTCGGCCGCGGCGCCGGCGCCGGCGAGGGCCTCGAGCACCGCCGCGAGGGCGCGCTCGAGCTCGGCCCCGTCCCCTTCCACCGAGGGCACGAGCAGCAGCGAGCGGCGGAAGGCGGGGTGCCGCCGCAGGCTCTCCCGCCGGTGCTCCCGCTCGGCGGCGAGCAGGCGGGCGGCGTGCCCGGTCAGGGCTGCCGCCGCGGGCTCCGGGCCCTCCGGCTCGGTCCAGCGGCGCACCTGGACGAGGATCTGCAGGTGCGCGTCCAGGGTGCGGCAGAGGCGGGTGAAGGCGCCGGCGACGGCGGCGCGACGGCCCTCGTCGAGCGCGGTGACGTCGAAGTCGGAGGACCGCACCACCGCGCACTGGGTGCCGTCCTCACCGAGCACCCGGTATCCCCGGATGCGCACCGTCCCGCCGGCGCCGTCCCGCCAGCCGGCGCGCAGCGGCGTGATCACCCGCCGCCGCCGACGCGCAGCGCGAGGTAGAGCGCACCCGACCCCGCCGCGGCCGCGTACCGCCCCGTCTCCGAGGCGGGAACGGCGAGCACCACCGACCCCAGCCGGGCCACCCCGGCGCCGAGGCCGCGGGGCTCGTCGGGGTCGCCCGGCGACATCACCTGGCCCTGGTCGGTGCGCAGCTGGAGGACGAGCACGTCGCTGCCCAGCAGCGTCGCCGGTGCCGCGGGGTCGCCGGTGCCGGCGCCGGGGTGGGCCCCCGAGGGGGTGACGAAGACGTCGACCCGGTCGCCGGGGCTGAGCAGGCCTCCGACGGCGCCGGCGGGCTGCACCGGCAGCGCCACCGCCCGGTCGCCCTCGGGCACGGGGAGGCCGCCCGCCGCGCCGGCGCCGGAGCGCTCGGCGCGCAGCATCCGGGCCAGCACCGGCTCACCGGAGGCCAGCGGCCAGGCCACGTAGGCGCCGACCGCGGCCGCGCCGGCGGTCAGCGCGCCGGCGGGGACGCCGTCGCCGTGCATCCGGCGCTCCTCGACGTCGCCGGGACCCACCCGGGTGCCCGCTCGCAGGTCGTGGGTGGCCACCACCACCGCGACGGTCTGCTCGGCGCGGAGCGCGAGGGCGGCGGCGGCGAGGGCGAGCACGGCGAAGGCGGCCAGGTACAGGGTGCGTCTCATCTACATCTCCCAGCAATGCGGAGGGCCGGGGCGCCGGATCACCGGCCGGCCTCGCCGGCGCGGCGCAGATCGGCGCCGGAGACCACGGTCACGGTCACTGTCGCGGGCACCGCGGCGATGCGGAGCAGCCCGGTGCTCAGCGGCACCCGGACCCGCGCCTCGATCGAGGGCCGGAGCACCACCGCGCCGGGGGTGAACGGGTCGGCGGCCGGCACCTCCTCGATCACCGCCACCTCGGCGGCGGCGGCGACGTCGTCGGCGCCGACCCCGCCCAGCTCTCCCGCGAGCGGGCGCAGGGCGACGGCGAGCGCCTCCCGGAGCAGCGCCGAGGCGCGGCCGTGGTCGACCGCCGCGGCGGCGCCGGCGGAAGCCGCGCCCGACGCCGCGGTGATCGCCGCCTCGTCGACGGCGCTGCGCACCCGCTGGCGCTCCAGCTGCAGCGCGCCCGCCTGTACCGCGAGCAGCAGGGCGAGCAGCAGCACCGGGCCGAGCAGGACCGCGGCGAGCACCGCGGAGCCGTGCTGCCGCCTCACCGATTCACCTCGCCCCGGCCGACGGCGGTGGTGCCGACCTCGACGTCGCGCTCCAGCAGGAAGGGGACGCCGACGTGCTGCGGGCAGCGCACGGTGACCGCGACCGGCTCGTCGAGGCCGACCGTCGCGGCGGTCGCCGACACCGCGCACGAGCCGGGATCGATGCCGCCGCTGCGCAGCTCGCGCCGCACCCGGTCGAGCTGGGCCGGGCCGAAGCCGCCGGCGCTCGCCGCCGACCGCGCCCCGGCGGCGGCGGCGGCACGTGCGCCCAGGTCGGTGTGCACCATCGCCGCCAGCGAGAGGATCGACACCAGCACCGGGAGCAGCACCAGGGCGACCACGAGGATCGCCTGGAGGGTCTCCTGGCCGCGCTCCCGCGGCCTCCTCGTCAGTGCGCCAGCTGCGACACCAGGTCGCCGATCCGGTGCGCCAGGGCGGTGTTCCAGGCGAGCACGGCGGTGGCCAGCGTGCCCAGGATGATGGCCGCCCCGACCACCCACTCCAGCGTCGACTGTCCCGCCTGCGGCGATGGCATGGGTCGCATCCCAGGGTCCTCCAGGTGTCGTTGTTGTCGTCATCACTGTCTCGAACCGGCCTATCCGAAGGCGCGCAGGAAGATCCCGTAGAACAACGGGACCATGATCAGCAACATGAACTCCGGCAGGTAGACGAGCACCAGCACACCCACCAGGCGGGTGCCCACCCTCGACGCCTCGGCGGCGGCGCGGTTGCGCTGCTGCATCCGCACCACCGTCTGCTGGTCGCGGAGGATCCGCTCCAGCCCCGCCCCCTGCCGCTTGCCCTGGGCGACGGCGGCGGCGAAGAGCTCGACCTCCACCAGCCCGGTGCGCCGCGCCATCGCCTCCAGGGCGGCGTCGATCGGCATCCCCAGCCCGTACTCGCCGAGGGCGGTGCGCAGCTCGGCGGCGAGGAGGGTGGGCGCCGGTCCGGTCGCCTGCTGCGCGCTGATCAGGTGCAGCGCCTGCTCGAGGGGGATGCCGGCGCCGACGAAGGCGGTGAGCAGCCCGACGAGGTCGGGCAGCTCGCGCAGCAGCCGGCGGCCGCGGGCGGCGCGGCGGCGGGAGATCACCACGCTCGGGGCGACGAAGCCGGCGAAGATGAGCGCGGGCACGAGCAGCGACGCGGGCGGGAGCAGCAGGGCGAGCAGCACCCCGGCGGCCGCTCCGGCGGCCGCGCCGAGGAGCTTGAGCGCGACCACCTCGGCCGGCCCCAGCCGTACCGGGTCGATGCCGGCCCGGCGCAGGTCGTCGGCGCCGATCCCCGCCCACCGGGGCCGCACCCGGGCGGCGAGCGGCGCCGCCAGCGGGGCGAGCAGTCGCTGCCAGAGCGGCCGGCGCGACTGCTCGCGCAGCGCCACCTCGCGGGGGGAGAGGGTGCTGGCGCGGGCCAGCTCGACCGGCAGCGTGGCGGCCCGGTGGGGGCACAGGGCGGCGCCGAGGCAGCACACCGCGGCGGTGGCGAGGACCGCGGTGATCACGGCTCCACCCTCGACACCCGGAAGCTCAGCACCACCCCGAGCACCTCGAGGCAGACCGCGGCGGGGAGCAGCAGCAGCCGGCCGGTGAGGGTGTCGTCGAGCACCGCGAAGAAGTCGCGGTCGACCAGCCGGAGGTAGAGGAAGAGCCCGGGGACGATCGCGGCGAGCAGCCAGATCTGCAGCCGCTGCCCCGAGGTGCGGGCGTGCACCTCCTCCTGGACCTGGACGTTGAACTGCACCGTGGAGGAGACCTCGGTGAGCAGCCCCTGCGCCCGCGCCGCGGGGATGTGGTGGGCGATGCAGAGGGCGAGGTTGTCCCAGACCAGGGCGAGGTTGCGCCCCGCGGTGGCGGCGCGCACCTCGGCGATCGACCGCTCCAGCGGGACGTCGAGGTGGAACTGGGCGATGAGATGGCCGAGGTCGTCGCGGAGCCAGCGGTCGGTGACGCGCGTCCGCGCCTCGGTGAGCGCCTCCAGGTAGGTCCCCCCCGCGGCGAGCGCCGCGACCAGCACCTGGAGGAGCCGGGGCGCCTCCGCCTCGGTGCGGCGGCGCTGGGCACGCACCAGGGCGTCGAGGTAGAGGCGGGGCAGCGCCAGCCCGGCCACACTCGCACCCACCGCCACCACCGGGGAGCCCAGCAGCAGCCCGCCCAGGAGCAGCAGTGGCGGCGAGGCGAGGCAGGCGAGCGTGAAGGTGCGGGCGTCGACGGGGAGCCGGGCGGCGCGCAGCCGGCGGCGGTGCCGCTCCACGATCACCTCCAGCCACGACCGCCGCACCCCCGGTGCGGCGGCGGCCACGCCCACCGGGGCGCTCGCCAGCCCGAGCAGCAGCACCGCGGCCGCGGCGCAGAGGGCGATCACGAGATCCACCTGATCCCCTCCAGCTCGAGCTTGCGGGTCAGCCGGGGACCTGGGGCGTACCCGGCGACGGCGCGGAACACCGGCTCCCGGTCACCGCCGCGGTCCTCGGTGTCGGCGCAGAACACCGGCCGGAGGTCGTAGCCGCCATCGCCGTCGAGCCCGGCGAGCTCGCAGATCTCGAGGACGCAGCGCCGGCCGCCACGGAGCCGGGCGACCACCACCACCACGTCGAAGACCCGGGCGATGTAGCCGCGGATCTCGGCGGGGGAGAGCTGTCCGAAGCTCCGGCCCACCAGCAGCTCCAGCCGTCCCAGGGCGTCGGCGGCGGTGCCCGCGTGGATGGTGGTGGCGCTGCCCTCGTGGCCGGTGCTCAGCGCCTCGAGGGTGTGGTAGGCCTCGCGGCTGTTGCGGATCTCGCCGATGATCAGCCGGTCGGGACGCATGCGCAGCGCGTTCTGGACGAGATCGGCCACATCGAGCCGGCGGGCGCTGCTGTCCCTCCCCTCGAGCCGGTGCTCGTGGACGCACTCGAGCCGCACCCAGTGAGGGTTGGTGAGCTCGAGCTCGGCGGTGTCCTCGATGGTGATCACCCGCTCGTCGTCGGGGAAGCAGTCGACGATCGAGCGCAGCAGGGTGCTCTTGCCGGAGCCGGTGGCGCCGGCGACGAGCACGGTGGAGCGGGCCAGCGCGGCGATGCTCAGGTAGCGGGCCATGGTCTCGTCCATGCCCCGGAGGCTCACCCAGTCGAGGCCGCCACCGCTGTGCTCGGGAAGCAGGGTGAGCCGCAGGCGGTTGAACTTGCGGATGCACAGGGTCGGGCCGCCCACCGGCGCGCACACCGCGTTGGCCCGGCTGCCATCGACCATGCGCGCGTCGACCAGCGGCTTGTCGACGCTGATCTCGCGCCCCACCAGGGCGACGATCTTCGCGATCATCTGCTCGAGGTGGGCCTGGTCGCGGAAGCGGGCGCCGGTGCGCTGCAGCCGGCCCGACCGCTCGATGAACACCTCGTCCCAGCGGTTGACCAGGATGTCGGTGGTGAGCTGGTCGTCCATCAGCGGCTGCAGCGGCCCCAGCCCGGCGAGCTCGTCGAAGAGGTGGTCGACGTCGCCGTCCTCGACCGCGGCCTCCGGCCGGCTCTCCATCAGCACCCGGACGAGCGCCTCGCGGATCAGCCGCTCACGCCCGGCGACGTCGCTGAAAGGGTCGGCGAGGCCGGGCTCGAGCTGCAGGGTCAGCCGGCTGCGGACGGTCTGCAGCAGCTCGGCGTCGAGGATGGAGGACCGCGACGCCGCGGGCTGTGCGCGCCGGCGGTCCGGGGGGAGTCTCCCCGGCATCGGCGTGTCAGCCAACCCGGCGCCTCCCGAACAGGCGCAGCCTCCGGCGCGCCGCGGGCCCGGCGAGCGCCGGGTACACCTGGGCGGCGAGCCCGGCCAGCGCCTCGGCGGCGGGGCCGCCACCGCCGAGCGACGCGATCCGGTGGCCGTTCTCGGCCTCCTCGATGCGCGGGTCGAAGGGGATGGACGCGGCGATGCGGCCGCCGAGGTCGCCCATCACCTCGTCGAGGTCGACCCCGGGGCGGGCGCGGTTGACCACGTACTTCAGCTTCGCGCCGAGCCCGAGGCGGCGGAGCGCCTCGGTGGAGCGGTAGGCGTCCTGCACCCCGCTCGCGGTCGGGGTCAGCACCACGTAGATGTCGTGGGCGGCGCTGAGCACCCAGGTGGTCACCGCGCCGAGGTCGGCGCCGACGTCGAACACGATGAAGTGGGTGCCGTCGCACTCCAGCCGGTGCACGATCTCGGCGACCCGGGCGGGCTCGACCGCGGTGCCGCCGCTCAGCGGCTTGGGCGGCCCCAGCAGCGCCCTCGCCCCGGAACCGTGGGTGACCATGTGGCGGTCGAGCGCCCCCGGCCCCTGGTCGCCGCTGAGCAGGTAGTCCCAGAGCGTGGGCTGGGGGATGCCGAGGCGGACCGCCACGGTGGCGCTGCGCAGGTCGAGGTCGAGGAGGGCGATGCGCAGCGGCCGGGGGGCGGCGCCGGGAGTGGGGCGGTGACGGCCGCGGGCGGCGAGCAGGCAGGCGAGCTCGGTGGCCAGGGTGGTCCGGCCGGCGCCGCCGTTGAGCGAGAAGAAGGTGATCCGGCGGGTGGCGCCGACGAACACCGGGGCGAGCGCGTCCGCGGACGGAGCCGACGGCGGCTCCGCGCAGCCCTCGGCCACTCCGAGGTCGGAGGACGGCCGGCACAGCGGCACGATCGTGGCCGGCTCGGGCTCCTCCTCGTCCTCCTCCCCGGACGGCTCCTCGTCACCGCCGCCGGCGGCGGCCTCGGGGAGGAGCACGATCGGCGGCCGGCGCACCTCCACGGTGGCGCCGTCGTCGTCGACGCCGGACCGGGTCGCGGCCGGGGCGGGCCGCCGCCGCCGTCGCCGGGGCGGCGTGGGCGGCGGGGGCGGCGCCTCCTCCGGGGCGGTGACCGGCGCCTCCGCCACCTCGGGCTCCCCGACCCCCTCGCCGGGGGCGGCCTCGCACTGACGCCCGGGGGCGGTGTGGCGGAGCCACCTCGCCCAGGCCGGCTCCGGCTCGGCGGTCTCGGACCCGTCCGCCCCGTCGCCGGTCCCGTCGCCGCCGCTGGCCGCCAGCCACCCCGCTCCGCTCCGCGGGGTCGCGGCGAAGCGTGCGGCCAGCCAGCCCCAGCGCAGCAGCGAGCGCCCCTGGGGCCGCACCCAGCCCAGCGCCGCCGCCAGCAGGGCGACCAGCGCGGCCGCGGGCAGGCGCACCCCGGCGGGCGCCGGGCTGTGGACGATCGCCGAGGTGAGCAGCCCGCCGCCGACCACCGCGGAGAGCTCGGCCGCCTCGAGGCCGAGGGCGACGGTGTCCGGTCCGTCGAAGCCGTCGGCGAAATGGACAGCGTTCAGCGAGGCCATGGGGCGGCTCCCTCCCGAAGGCGGCGGCGTACACAAACAAAGCTGTGTTTCTTCTGCGACACTAGCATGCGGCCACCCGGGGCGCAAGCCGCGCCGCTCCGTCCGCCGCGACCGGTCGCGGCGTGGATCCCCCTCACCTCCCGCGGCGCCTGGAGAGCGGCGGGCATGCGCGTGTGACGTCCGACCCCCGTCGTTCCTTGCGCGAAACGCCGATCAGCCGCCGCGGCTCGTCTTGACGCAGTTATGACGCAGCGCGTATATTTGGTCCAGCTTCACCCGCGGCGCCACCGCGTCGGGCTGCACCCGCAGCCCCTCCACCCCCTGGTGGGACCGCAGGGCGCCCTGTATTCGAGGGTCTCTTCGACATGACCGACACCTCTCCCATCGGCACCGTGACTCGGCTCTCCGAGCGCGCCCTGGACGCCGCCGTCGGCGGGGCCAGCCTGGCCCTCGACGCGGTCGGCGACCAGGCCGCCGCCCGCCGTCGCGGCAGCCGCATCAACGCCAGGGTCGCCGACAACGTCGAGTCCACCGCGACCGACGTGGTCACCCTGCCCGAGCGAGTGCTCTTCTCAGGCCTCCGGGCGCTTCGCAGCCGCGCCGGGCGCTCGGACGTCACCGGGGTGGCGGCGCGCAACCTTCTTCTTCTCGTCCACCGTCCCGCCAGCGCCGGCGCCCGGGTCCTGGGCCGCATCGAGAAGGAGACGGCGCCGCCCACGCGCCGCGCCCGCCGTTCCACCACCACCGGTGCGACCGCCGTCCGCCGGACCGCGGCGACGGCCACCCGGCGCGCGACCACCGGCGTCCGCCGCGCCGCCGCCACCACCCGGAAGGCCGCGACCACCGGCACCACCGGCACCCGCCGGACCGGCGCCGGCCGCGCCCGCCGCACCGCCTAGGACTGACACCGCGGGGCGGCCGCCGGGCGCTCGTCGCTCGGTGCCGCCCCCCAGCGGGGCGCGGCGCACCACCGCCCGGGCTGCCGCCAGCTCGGTCAGGTTGGCGAGCGCCCGATCCAGCTCGGCGACGAGGCCGCGGCCGATCAGCCGGGTGACCACCGACCCCACCGGGGTCAGCAACCGGTCGGTGGCGAGGTCGGCGATCAGCCGGGTGCGGGTGCCCTCGCCGTGGACGGTGAAGCTCTGGCCCACCGCCATGCGCATGCCTCCGCCCTCCCACACGTAGGTGAGCGAGCGGCCGGCGCGCGCCGCCACCACGGTGCAGAGCGCGCTGATCACCAGCCCTCCGGGCAGGCGGTAGCGCACCCGGTACACGCTGTCGCGCAGCCGTGGCGCGGGCACCTCGACCTCGGCGCTGAGGTGCTCGATCCACCAGGCCGGGAGGTTGCGAAGGTCGGCCGCGACCCCGAAGAGGTCGGCGGGGCGGACGCCGGCGTCGGCGCTGGCTTCGACACGCACCCCGGTCATGCTACAGGGAGGCGGAGGCGCGCCCGCGGCCGGCTCCACTAGCATGGATCGCCGAGGGGCCACCGCCGGTGTCGGAGGACGCGCGCTGCTCGCCATCGAGGCCTACACCCGGCGCCTGCTGCGTCACGTGCAGCCGGTCATCGTCGCCAACCGCGCGCCCCTCACCCTGCAGCGCGCCGACGCCTTCCGCGGCACCGAGGAGCGCCTGGTCCGGGGTGCGGGAGGGCTGGTCACCGCGATGGGCTCGCTGGCCACCGCCACCGACGCGGTCTGGGTGGCCGCGGCCCGCACCGACGAGGACCGCATCCTCGCCGGCCGCGCCGGCAAGGACGGCACCGTGCGCCTCACCACCGAGGACGACACCTCCTACCGCGTCGCCTTCGTCGACGCCGACCCCGAGGCCTACGACCTCTACTACAGCGTCTTCAGCAACCCGCTGCTCTGGTTCATCCAGCACTACCTCTGGGACCTCAGCCGCGAGCCCATCGTCGACGCCACCACCGAGCGTGCCTGGCGCGACGGCTACCTGCACGTCAACCGCCTCTTCGCCGACCGGGTGGTGGAGGAGGGACGGCGCTCCGACGTGCCGCTGCTCGTGCTGGTGCAGGACTACCAGCTCTACTGCGTGCCCCAGATGGTCCGCGCCGGCCTCCCCAAGGTGCGGCTCCAGCAGTTCGTCCACATCCCCTGGCCGACGCCGCAGTACTGGAAGATCCTGCCCCGGCGGATCCGCGACGGCATCACCCTGGGCATCCTCGGCAACGACATCATCGGCTTCCAGACCTCGCGCGACGTGCGCAACTTCCTGCTCACCTGCGAGGAGAACCTCGGTCTCGCGGTCGACCACCGCGAGCGCACCGTGTTCCACGAGGGGCGGGCGATCTGGGTGCGCCACTACCCGATCAGCATCGACGTCGGCGAGTTCGAGGGGCTCCTCGAGCATCCCGCGGTGCTCGCCGAGGAGGACAGGATCGCCGCCTGGCGGCCCGAGCACCTCATCCTGCGGGTCGACCGCACCGACCTGTCGAAGAACGTGGTGCGCGGCTTCGTCGCCTACGAGCGGATGCTCGAGGCCCACCCCGAGCTCCACGAGCGCGTCCAGTTCTGGGCGCTGCTCCAGGAGTCGCGCCAGGACATCGACGACTACCGCGCCTACCTGGGCAGCATCGTCGGGGTCTGCGCGCGGATCAATCGGCGCTTCGGGCGCCGGGGCTGGATGCCGATCCGGCTGGAGATCGAGAACAACTTCCACAAGGCGGTGGCCGCCTACAAGTCGTTCGACGTGCTCCTCGTCAACCCGATCTACGACGGCATGAACCTGGTCGCCAAGGAGGGCATCCTCTGCAACCGTCGCAACGGGGTGCTGGTGCTGAGCGAGAACGCGGGGTCGCACGAGGAGCTCGGCGAGCTGGCCGTCACCGTCAACCCCTTCGACGTCGATGAGACCGCCGAGGCGCTCTACCTCAGCCTGCGCATGGACGAGTCGGAGCGGGCGGCCCGCGGCGAGCGGATCCGCGAGACGGTGCGGGCGAACGACATCACCCGCTGGATCACGTCCCAGCTGCAGGACCTCCGCGAGCTCATCGCCTGACCACCATGGGGCGCGCCCGCATCACCTCCCCCGATCGCCTCGCCGCGGAGCTGGTCCGCGGCGCCGTCGACGCCGGCGGGCTGCTGGTGTGCACCGACTTCGACGGCTCGCTGGCGCCGATCGTCCAGCGCCCCGAGCAGGCGCGGGCGCTGCCACGGGCGCTGGCGGCGGTGGCCTGGCTCACCCGCGCGGGGGCCCGCGACGGGGTCGGAGCGCGCTGCCCGGTGGGCCTGGCCGTGGTCACCGGCCGGGACAGCGACGACGCCGCCCACCGCCTCGAGCTCGGCCCCGAGGGGGTGGCCTCCGGGAACCTGGGGCTCGAGCGCTGGTCCGGGGGGCGGGTCGAGCTGGAGGAGGGGGTCGAGGACTGGCTGCCGGCGCTCGCCGCCGCCACCGCCGAGCTCGAGGCGGCCCTGGAGGCCGGCCGGCTGCCCGGCGCCCGGCTGGAGCGCAAGCGCTGCTCGGCCGTCATCCACACCCGTGGCCTGGGGTCGGCCGCAGAGGCCGAGGCGCTCGAGCTGGCGACGGCGGTCGCCGGCACCTGCGGGCTGACCGTGACCACCGGCAAGCGCGCCGCCGAGGTGCGGGTGCCCGTGGGCCGGGACAAGGGCAGCGCGGTGGCCGACCTCCGGGCCGCGGGGTGGGAGGCGGCGGCACTCTGCGCCGCCGGGGACGACGGCGGCGACATCCCGATGCTCCGGATCGCCTGCGCGGCGGCTCCGCTCGGCACCGCCGTGGCCGTCGCCGACGCGGAGGTTCCGGCCGAGGTGCTCGCCGCGGCCGCCCACACCGTGGACGGTCCCTGGGCATGGGCCCAGGCCCTCGAGCTGCTGGTGGAGGGCCTCCGCCGCCGCGAGCCGGCCTGAGCCGGGGGGCGGCTCAGGCGCTCAGCGGCTCAGTGCGACAGTCCCGCGAGCCCGGCGATGGCGAGCCACGACACCAGGGCACCGAAACCCAGCCAGAGCGCGACGACACCCCGATCTCCGAAACGACCGGCGCGGCGACGCTTCAGATAGCGCTCGCGGGTCGCCAGCGAGGCCCGCCCATCGGGCTGGATCATTCGCACTCCTCCTGTGAATGTCGCGAGGACGGGTCTGCGCCTGGACCCCCGGTCGCGAAGCTGCGTCCGTACCTCCGACGAGGCTTCAAACGGCAGCCGCCCGGCCTGGGTTACGGCCCGGGGGCGCCGGCCCTCGAGCTCCACCCTCCTTCCGAGGGGGTGACTCACAACAGGGGTGGGGCACTGTCTCCTGAGACCCGTATACTCACACCAACCGGTCGCCGGGCCGGATCGGATGATCGCGGTCGGCACATGCTCGGTGGACCGGCCGGAGGAGGACTCGTGAGCGTCGCTCCGGCGCCGGTCGGGCTGGACAAGCCCATCTACACGATCAGCGTGGCCTCGGAGATCCTGGAGACCCATCCCCGGACGCTGATGATGTACGAGCACCTGAACCTGATCGTGCCGTACCGGACGAGCACCAACCGCCGTCGGTACTCGCAGCGCGACATCCTCGCCCTCCAGGCCATCCAGCGACTCACCCGGCAGCATGGGCTCAACCTCAACGGGGCGCGGTACGTCATCCAGTGCCTGCGCCTGCTCGACGAGCACGACATCAAGCGGCCACCTCACCTCGACGAGCTCGACGTGAGCGAGGTGCGCCTCTAGGCCTGCGGGGGCGGGCCCTCGCCAATCGGGCGGAGGATACCGCCTACCACTCCTGTTGGGTTACCCTAGCGGATAACTATACAGTTGTGGTCCCGGGGGACGTGGAGGCTATACTGCCGCTGCCGTGCGACGGGACTGGGTCCCGCCCGCCATCCGGGGAGGTTCGTGTGGACAACGAGGTCATCGACGTCCTGCTCATCGAGGACGATCCGGCGGTGCTGGAGATGTACCGGATGAAGCTCTCCCTGGACGGCTACCGGGTCAACGTGGCCATCGACGGCGAGGACGGGCTGACCCGCGCCAAGGAGCTCCTCCCCGACATCATCTTCCTCGACATCCGGCTCCCCAAGAAGGACGGGTTCGAGGTGCTGCAGGCGCTCCGGCAGGATCCGGAGACCGCGGCGATCCCGGTGATCATGCTCAGCAACTACGGCGAGAAGGAGCTGGTCGACCGCGGCCTCAAGCTCGGCGCCCACGAGTTCCTGATCAAGGCCCACACCACCCCGAGCTCCCTCTCCGAGGGGATCGGCGAGTGGCTGAGGGAGTGAGCTCGATGAGTGCCAGAGATGGGTTGCCGGAGCGGGGCCCACGCGAGCTGAACCTCTCGCTGGACAAGCCGATCTACACGATCAGCGTGGCCTCGGAGATCCTCGAGACCCATCCTCGGACACTGATGATGTACGAGAACATGGGGCTGGTGGTGCCGCAACGGACCTCCACCAACCGGCGCAGGTTCTCCCAGCGTGACATCCAGAAGTTGCAGACCATCCAGAACCTCACCCGCAACCACGGGGTCAACCTCAACGGCGTCCGCTACGTGCTCCAGCTGCTCAAGCTGCTCCATGAGCACGGCGTCCAGCCGCCCGAGGGCCTGCGCGACATCGACGTGTCGCAGCTGAACGTCTAGGGGAACGGGGTGGCGGCACGCGTCCAGGACGACGAGGATCTCGGCGCGCTCGTCCACCGCATCACCGAGGACACCACCCGTCTGGTCCGGCTCGAGATCGAGCTGGCCAAGGAGCAGGCGAAGGAGAGCGCCCTCCGCTCCCTGAAGGCCGGCGCCTTCCTCGGCGCCGCGCTCACCCTCGCACTCCTTGGCATGATCTACGCGCTGGGGGCGGTGCCGGAGGTCATCGGCTCCCTGCTCAACCACGAATGGCTCGGCTGGCTGATCTTCGGCCTCCTCCTCATCCTCGCCGGCGTCCTCTGCGGATACGTCGGGTACCGGCGGGTGAAGGCCACGGTGCGGAGCACCAAGGAGGCGGTCAGCGCGATCAAGGAGGATCTCGAGTGGGTGAAGGAACTGCCAAAGCGAGGCGTCGAGAGGTCGAGCTGACCCGGCAGGCGCTTGCCGAGGACGTCGAACGCTTCGCCCGCCGGGTCCGCGCCGAGCTCGACTGGAAGTCCCGGCTGCGCCGCGACGGCCCTCAGATCGTCGCCATCGCCGGCGCCGTCGCCGTGGTGCTCGTGGCCGGCCTGGTGCTGCGTCACCGCCTGCGATCCGGCGGCCAGGACGGCGACGACCTCCTCGAGGGCGCCACCGTCGACGACGTCGCCCGCGAGCTGCGGGCGCTGCGGGAGGACCTGGAGAAGCGCTTCGGCACCGCCTCGGGCGGCGGCATCCTCCAGAAGGTGGCGGTGGCCGCCGCCGGCTCGGCGGCGACCGCGGGAGGCAGGGTGGCCGCCGGCCGCCTGCTCGACAGGGTCGAGGCCGAGCGCCATGACAGCCTGGTCGGGAGCGCGTCCTGAGCCGGTCGGGTCGCGGGACCGGGGGACGGGGCGGGGAGCGGCGGGTGCGACCGGCGCCGCCGCCGCCGCGCCGGCGCCGCTCGGGCATGCGCACCGCCCCTCCGCCCGCCGTCGGGGGGCGCGGACCGGGCTGGTGGCGCCGCGTCCCCCCGCGCTGGCGGTTGGGGGTCCGGATCGCGCTCGCGCTGGTGGCGCTCCAGTGCCTCCTCCTCGGCGGCCTGGTGGCCTACGCCGCGCTGACCACCCCCAACGTCAGCTCGATCGGCCGGGCCACCGGGACCATCCGCATCTACGACCGCAACCACACGCTGATCAGCGAGGTGGGCCACGACGACATCAGCCGCACCTCGGTGACCCTCGACAGGGTCGCCCCGATCCTGCAGAAGGCGACGATCGCCGCCGAGGACCGGCAGTTCTACCAGGAGGGCGCCTTCAACTTCGGCCGCATCGCCAAGGCGCTCTTCGTCGACGTCATCGCCCGGCACCCGACCCAGGGGGCGAGCACGATCACCCAGCAGCTCGCCAAGCTCGCCTTCTTCGGGTCGAACGCCGACAAGTCCCCGCTGCGCAAGCTCCGCGAGGCGCTGCTCGCCAACGAGATCGACCGCCGCTACAGCAAGGCGCAGATCCTCGAGAAGTACCTCAACATCATCTACTACGGTCACGGCGCCTACGGCATCCAGAACGCCGCCCGCACCTTCTTCAACAAGGACGCCTCCGCCCTCGACCTGGGTGAGGCGAGCCTGCTCGCGGGCCTGCCCCAGGCGCCCTCCTACTACGATCCCTTCCAGAACCCCACCGCCGCCTTCGCGCGCCAGCACTACGTGGTCTCCGCGCTGCTCGCCACCGGCGACATCACCGCGGCGCAGGCGGAGTCGGTCGATCCTCTTGCCGCCGATCCGGCGGTCGCCGCCCGCAACCAGCAGGCGCTCCGCGCCGACCTGAGCAAGAACCCGCAGAGCCCGGCGTTCGGCGGGGCGGCGCCGCACTTCGCCCAGTACGTGCGTGACAGCCTCCAGCAGCAGTTCGCCGACGACCCCGGGGTCACCGAGGGCGACCTCGAGGTCGACACCACCCTCGACCTGAACATCCAGAAGCAGGCCGACTCGGCGGTCGCGTCGGTGGCGAAACGCATCGCCCACAACGCCAACAACGCGGCGCTGCTGATGATCGACTCGACCACCGGCGACATCCTCGCCATGGCGGGCTCGGCGGACTTCGCCAACGACGCCATCGGCGGCCAGTTCAACGTGGTCACGGCCGAGCGGCGTCCCGGCTCGTCCTTCAAGCCCTACGTGTACGAGACCGGCTTCAAGAACGGCGCCCTCACCCCGTCGACGACGCTCCAGGACACCCGCGACGAGTCGGCGAGGCTCGGCGGCGTGAAGGACTTCGACGGCCAGTTCCTCGGCCCCATCAGCGCCGCGCGGGCGCTGCTGCTCTCACGCAACGTCCCCGCCGAGCAGGCGATGAACATCGCCGGGGTGCCGCAGGTGATCGACTTCGCGCACTCGCTGGGGATCACCAGCAACCTCGCCCCCAACGCGAACACCGCGATCGGGTCGTCGTCGGTGCGGATGATCGAGCACGCCGCCGGCTACGCGGCCTTCGCCAACGGCGGCCACAAGGTCTCCGCACGGGCGATCCGCAAGGTGATCTCGGGGCAGGACACCATCGTCGACGCCGGCGATCCCGGCCCCGGTCCGCAGGTGATGTCCGCGAACGAGGCGGGCATGGTGACCCGGATCCTGCGCGGCTACGCCGCCCAGTGGGGCCTGCCCTTCCGGCACCCCACCGCGGGCAAGTCGGGCACCACCGACAACTTCGTCGACGCCTGGTACATGGCCTACACCCCCGACTTCGTGGTCGCCACCTGGGCGGGCCACACCGAGGGCGACAACAGCTCGGAGATCGGCATGGACGGGGTCTTCGGAACCGCCGTGGCCAAGGCGATCACCGTGCCCTTCGTCAACGGCCTGCCGGCGAGCATGTTCAAGCACTCCTTCGACAGCGCATCGGGCACCCCCACGCCCGCGCCGACCCCGGTGGAGACGCCGACGCCGACCCCCGAGGCCACGCCGACACCGGAGCAGACGCCGACGCCGCTGCTGCCACTGCCGACCCTGGGCTCGACCGGAACACCGTCACCGCGCCCGTCGCCCACCCCCTGATCGGGACCACGGGGTTTTAGCGCTCGGTGAGCTCGCGGAGGTCGCCCTGCCAGTTCGAGAGGAAGCTGTGGAGGTCGAGGAGCTCGTCGCCGCCGATCGGCGCGGCCGCCTCGGGCCGGGGCTCGCTGAACAGCGGCGGCCCGGCGGGCTCCGCGGGAAGCTCGGCCTCGGTCTGGATGACGATCTGGAGCAGGTTCTCGTCGTTGCAGGAGGAGCAGGTCACCCGCACCAGGGCGCGGTTGCCCTGCTGCGCCAGCACCTTGATCCCACAGTCGGCCATGCTCTCGCCACACACCGGACAGCGGAACCGGCGCGCCTGCGATCGGAGCAGTTCGAGAAGGTTCATTACGGGGTCAGTATAGGTGCGCGCGCCGCTTGCGAAACCCCTCGTCGCTCCCTCGCCGGTGGGCCGTCACGCTTGGGCTAGACTCTCGGTTCGCTCCGCTGGGGAGTGGCCAAGTGGTAAGGCAGCTGACTCTGGATCAGCCAATCAGAGGTTCGAATCCTCTCTCCCCAGCCAGCGGAGCCTGATGGCGCCCGCCGTTCAGGAGAGCCATGACAGTGCCCGAGAACGACCGTCGGCCCCTCGGCGACTTCCACCTCGGCGCGGCCGTCCACTCCTCCGATGGCAAGCACATCGGCAGCCTCCACCGGCTGGTGGTCGATCGGGAGGGCTGGGACCCGCATCAGGTGATCGTGAAGGAGAGCGTTCGCTTCAACGGACACTATCTGGCGTTGTACGCCGGCCTGATGACGGACGAGCTCATCGTTCCCGTATCCGCCATCGCCCAGATGTCGCACGATCGTGTGGACCTCTCGCTCACCTCGAAGGAGGTGCGCCAGCTCCCGCCCTACCTCAGCTACAGCCTGGCTCCGCTGACGCCGAAGGAGGCGGCCCTCGATGACGTCAGCGTTGTGCTGGGAGCCGCACGCGTGGCGCCCGAGATCGAGACGGCCGACAAGGCAGAGCGCGACATCGAGCTCCGGCCCAACGAGAACGTGATGCTCGGCCACGATGGGCACAAGCTCGGTCACATCCGGGACGTCCTCTTCGACGAGGGGGAACTCGTGGGCGTTGTCGTCCATCCGGTGGGCTTCCTGGAGCAGGACGTCGTCGTTCAGGTCCGCTTCCTGGAGCGCAGCGACGACGGGGCGCTGTTCGTCCACATGACGCCGGACGACCTGAGGAATCTCCCACCGTTCCATCCCGCAGCGCAATAGATCCCTGCGCCGCCTCCTCGCGCTCGAGGCCTCACCGAGGCGGAGTTCTCGCCGGGTGAGCGGTCAGACGACGTCGACCGCGGCTCCGTTCCGGGCCCAGGAGTAGAGCTGCTGCATCGCGTCGTGGGGGACGTTGATGCAGCCGTGGGAGCCGTTGGCGTCGGTCCCGGGGCCGTAGGCGGTGCGCCAGGAGGCGTCGTGGATGCCGTAGCCGTCGGTGCGGAACCAGAGCACCCAGGTGACCCAGCTGGGGGCGTACCAGCCGATGGTGCCGTAGGGCCAGCTGGAGACCATCCGGTAGTGGTTGCTGCGGGAGAGGACCGAGTAGTGCCCGGCCGGCGTGGGCAGGGCGGGCTTGCCGGTGGTCACCGGGGTCGACAGCACCGGGACGCCGTCCTGGTAGGTGCTGAGCTCCTGGCAGGCGAGGCTGACGACGATCATCTGGCCGGTGGCCGGGACGGTGCCGTCCGGCACCCCGCACTCCGACCGGGCGGCGACGTCGATCAGCCCGGCGGGCCGCGGCGTGGCGGTCGGCACCGGGGTGGCGGTGGGCGTGGGGCTGGCGGCGGGGACGACCTGGGGAGCCGCCGAGGGGGCCGCCTTCGCCACCGTGCGCCCGGCGACGGAGGCGCCGCTCGCGGAGCCCGGTGACCCGGCGGACGCGGCTCCGGCGGAGCCCGCGCAGGCGCTCAGGGCGAGGCAGAGGAGGGCGGCCAGCGGAGTGGTGATGCGCACCCGACCATCGTTGTCAGGGGCCCGAAACGCCACCCTCTCGGCGCGGTCGCACCTCCGTCACGCAGTCCGCGCAGATGTGACGGAGGCCGGCGCGCCGGCTCAGCCGTGACCCCCGGAGGAGGAGGAGGACGGGGTCGGGGCGGAGGACCGGCGGCCGCCTCCCCGGCCCGAGGATGCGTCCCCGCCGCCCCCGGAGCCGACCCGGCCTGACCCGTCGTCGCCGCCCGACGGCGAGGCGCCGGTGGGCGCGGTGGGCTGCGGACCGCCGCCGCCTCGGCCGGATCCGCTGCCGGAGCCGCCGACCCGCGGCATGGCCTGGGCGGTGGGCGAGGCGGAGCCGCCGGGCCGGCCGCCGCCCCCCGACTCGGCACCGGCAGGGAGCGGATTCGCTCCGGAGCCCCCCCCGGAGCCCTCCCCGCCCCGTGGGCCGCCGCCGCTGTCCTCGGTGGCTCCGGTGCCGGACCGACCGGGCGACCCGGATCCCCGGGCCTGGCGCAGCCGGGTCTCGTCCCGCGACCAGCGCCCGCGCTGGGCGCCGTCGCCGCCGTCCAGGTCGTGTCCGGCGGCGGCGAGGAGGGACGAGGCCTCGGACAGGGCGGCGGCCGGGTTGGATGCTCCGGCCGCCTCGTGGAGGCGGTCCTCGGCGAAGCCGAGCTCGCGGGCGGCGCGGTCGCCGCCGGGGAGCGCCAGGGTCACCCGCTCGCGGGCCAGGCGGACGGGGTGCAGCAGCGAGCCGGCGGGGGCGGACCAGCCGGCCACCAGCAGCACCGCCGCCGACGCCGTGGCCAGGGCGGCTCCGAGGGCGGCGGCGCGCCGGCCGGGCAGGCGGCGGAGCGGCGAGCGGGCGGCCCGGCGCGAGACCGCGGCGTGCATCGCGGCGCGGGCGCGCGCCTGGAACGCGGCCGGCGGCGCGACATCGCTCTCCGCGGCGAGCTCGGCGAACGCCTGGCGCAGCTGCGGGCTCAGCTCGCTCATCGCGCCTCTCCACCGCAGATGCGCGCCAGCGAGGCGAGGGCGCGGTGCTGCATCGACTTCACCGCGCCGACCGGCCGCCCGGTGGCGGCCGCGACCTGCTCGAGCGACTGGTCGAGGACGAACCGTCGCAGCACCACCTCGCGCTGCTCCGCGGAGAGCTGCTCCATGGCGGTGCGCAGCTCCGCCGCGCTGATCCGCGACACCACCAGCTCGGCGGCGTCCGCGGTCACCTCGGGGTGCCCGAGCGCGACCCGCTCGCGGCGCAGCCGGCGGACCCGGTCGATGGCCGTGTTGCGGGCGATCCCGAGCAACCACCCCTCGACCCCGGCCTCGCTGCGGTCGCGCAGCCGCCCGATCCCGCCGACGGCGGCGACGAACACCTCCTGGGTGACGTCCTCGGCGGCGGCGAGGTCGCCGATCCGTGCCATCGCGTGGCGGAGGACCACCCGGTGGTAGCGGTCGAACAGCCAGTTCCAGCCGGCGGCGTCACCTCGGCACGCCGCCTCGACCGCCCCCTCGGCGGCGCCGGCCGGGGGCCTGGCCGCAGCTCGGAGCGCCCGGTTTCCGGACGTGGTCCCGGCGGCGCGCAGGCCGGACCATGGGGCACGGGGGCTCCTCAACGGCGGGCTGGCGAGGCGGAGGTCACAGCGGATCACGATACGAACGAGGTGGACACGGGACCGTCGTGGCGGAGGCACGGCCCGGTCGCGGCGGGCCGGGGAGGTGGGGCTCCCCGACCCTCGCGCCGCCGGTCGGAGTCAGCGGCCGCCGCCGCCCCTGCCGTCGGCGCCGCGACCGCGGTCGTCGGCGCCCTTCTCGCCGTGGTTCTCGCCGGCCCGGGGTGAGGAGGACGGGGTCGCCACGCCGTGCTGGTTCCCGTTCTGGTGCTCGCCGGTCTCGGCGGTCTCCGAGGTGGAGGTCTCGGTCGTGTCGACGTCGGTCCCGTCGGTCTCCGCGGCCTCGTTCTCCGCCGCCTCCGATTCGGAGTGGGTGGTGGTGGTGCTCGTGGTCGTCGAGGTGACCGTGGTGACGACCGCGGTCGCCGGGGAGGGCGAGGCCGTGGGGGAGGTCGCCGGGCTCGGCTCGGGAGTCGCCGCCGCCGCCCCCACCGTCGCCGCCGTGGGCGAGGTGTGCGGGCTGGTGCCGATCGCGGCCGCGGCGACGGCGCCGCCGATCACCAGGGCCCCGGCGGCCGCGACGGCGGTGGTGGTGAGGGTCCGGAAGGGGTTCATGGGTCTCCTCGCTCGTTGCCGCCGGTGGCGGGTGTCTGGTCGGGAGTCGCCGCCGCCGCCCGCCGGGATACGGGGATCGGCGAGCCGTCACATCCCGTCACACCCCCGTCACCGCCGCCCCGGTCCGCCCGGCTCCGCCCGCCGGGCTGGCGATATGCTGGCCCGGTGTGACGCCACGACTCCACGAGGGGGCGCCGGATGGGGGTCTTCGACAGGTTGCAGGCCAGGATGAAGGGCGAGGTCTCGGCCGAGCCGCTGCAGGCCTACCGGCGCGCCGGCGCCGCCGTCGACGCCCTGATGGCGGACGTCGACCAGCGTCGCGTGGACGCCACCCTCGAGGGGAGGACGGGGTGGACGGTGGACCGGTCCGTGCAGGTGGAGGCGCTCTGCGCCTGGTGTGCCTTCGTCCTCCAGCAGCTCGGCGACGCCACCCTCGACGCCCACGAGGCGCGCCACCCCGGCGGGCACGTCCCGGAGCAGACCAGCGCCCAGGTCACCGCCTACTACAGCGGGGTGCAGGACTGGGTGCGGCGCGGCCACCAGGCCGAGATCTCGCCCGGCTACCGCATCGATGTGCGGCTGCCCGCCGACCTCCCCGGGCCGGCCGGGGCCTGGCGGGAGAAGCCGATCGCGCACCTCGAGGGGATGCGCCGGGCCGCGGAGACCGCCGGCGTCCGCGCCGAGGCGGCCGCCCGGGAGCTGCTCGCGCAGACCGACCCGAACGAGCATCCCGGGGCGGCCGGCACCATCCAGGAGCTGCTCGCCCGCGCCCGGGCGTCGGCCGAGACCGCCGAGCAGATGTGGAGCACCGACCCGCCGGAGCGGCTGCGCGCCGACCTCGAGAGGGAGGTGCTCGCCGCCCTCACCGCCTACCACCGTCTCGGGCAGCTCGTCGCCCTGCCGGAGTTGATCGCCGCCCAGCAGACCGCCCGACGCGGCCGCTGACCGAGGAGCACACCCGATGAGCATCTTTCGACGCTTCAGCAGCGTGGTCCAGCAGAAGGCGAACGCCGCCGCCGACCGCCTCGAGGACCCGGGCCAGGCCCTCGACCTCTCCTACGAGAAGCTCCTCGAGGAGCAGCAGCGGATGCGCCGGGCGCTGGTCGACGCCACCACCGGGCAGAAGCGGCTGGAGAACCAGGCGGCCGACCTCGACGCCCGCGTCGCCAGGCTGAACAGCCAGGCCCAGGCCGCGGTGCAGCAGAGCCGCGACGACCTCGCCACCCAGGCGCTCACCCAGGCGAGCGTGCTCCAGGCGCAGCGCGAGGGGCTCACCCCGCAGCTGGCTGCGATCCAGTCCCAGGTGGCCAAGCTCCAGACCGCGATGCAGAAGTACCAGGCGCGGCTGACCGCGTTCCAGAGCCAGCGCGAGACCCTGAAGGCCCAGTACACCGCGAACAAGGCGGTGAGCCAGGCGGGCGAGTCGCTCGCGGGCATCGGCGAGCACATCAACGACACCTCGCTGATGATCTCCCGCGCCCAGGACAAGATCGCCGGGATGCAGGCCCACGCCGACGCCGTCGACTCGCTGCTCGACAGCGGCGTGCTCGACTCGCCCGGGCTCGGCGGCTCGGCGCTCGACTCCCAGCTGCAGGTCACGATGATGGAGAGCGACGTGCAGGCCAAGCTCGCGGCCCTCAAGTCGCAGGCGAAGCTGACGGCCCCGGCGGCGGCCTCGGCGCCGCAGCTCGGCGGCGCCGGCATCGTCGTCCGCATCCACGGTGAGGGCCAGTACCGCCTCGATCCCTCGCTGCGCGACCAGCTCGACACCTACGACCACCACCTGGTGTCGGCGGTGAAGGGCCGCGACGACGCCGCGTACCACGCCGCGCTCTCCGAGCTCTTCGGGTTCGTGCGCGAGAGGGGGATGCACGTGCCCGCGGACGACATCCTCGCCAGCGACATCGTGCTGCCCAGCGAGGACATGGCCCTCTCCGAGGTCACCGACCTGCTCGCCAGGGAGGGCTGGCTGGAGCTGAAGCCGGCCACCTGAGCCCCAGAGCGGGATGACAGTCCGGGACTGTCATCCCGTTGCGGTGGCACGGGATTGCCAGTTCCCGGTGGACCCGCATGGCGTGGACGTAGACTGCCGCGCATCACGCACGGGGCGCGCCTTCGACATCGTGGGAGACGGGATGACCGGCGTCGCGAGCGGGACCAGGATCCGGCTGTACCGGCAGCGTCTCGGCATCACCCAGGAGGTGCTCGCCGGCCGAGCCGGGGTCTCCAAGAGCTGGCTGTCGAAGGTGGAGCGCGGCGTGCTGTCGCCGGGGACGGTGCGCTCCATCATCCCGCTCGCCGAGGCGCTCGGGGTGGACGTCACCGACGTCATGGACCGGCCGGCGCGTCCCGACCCCGACACCGCCGTCGACGGCGGCAGCACCACCCCGCTGCTGCGCGTCCTCACCGACTACTCCGACCTGGTCGGCGCGGCGGCGCACCGCCCCGCAGCTCCCAACCTGGCGGCGCTGCACGCCGGCCTGCTGCGCGCGCGCCAGGTGCGCCGGCAGTGCCGTTTCGCCGAGGCGGCGGAGCAGCTCGGCCGGCTCATCGTCGACGCCGAGATCGCCGCCCAGATGCTGGCGGGCGACGACGGTGCTCCCGCCGCCTACTGGGTGCTCGCGCAGACCTACCGCTGCGCCGCGTACACGCTGCTGCGCTCGGGTGAGCGGGACGACCTCGCCTGGATCGCCGCCGACCGCTGCGCGCGCGCCTCGAAGCTCTCGCGCAACGTGCTGCTGCAGGCCCGCGGTGCGCGCTGCCTCGCCCACGTGTTCCTGCACGCCGGCCGCGTCGACGAGGCGCTGACGGTGACCGGGCGCGCTCTCGACGGGCTCGACGCCGACCACGGGGCGGCGCCGAGCCAGGCGTACCTCGCCACCTTCGGCGCGCTGCTGCTGGTGGGCTCGCTCGCCGCCGCGCGTGGCAACGATCGCGCCGCCAGCCAGCGCTTCCTGCGCAACGCCGAGCGGATCGCGGCGCGGGTGCGGCGCGACGACGGGTTCTTCGGGCCCACCAACGTCGCCATCCACGCGGTGAGCGCCGCGGTCGAGCTCGGCGACGCCACCGAGGTGATCCGGCTCGGTCACCAGGTGGACACGTCGGGGCTCCCGGTCGACGCCTCCGGGCGCCGCGCCCAGGTGCACCTCGACGTCGCTCGCGGCTACGAGGCGAAGCGTCAGGACGAGGCGGCGCTGCACCGGCTGCTCCACGCCGAGCGGCTGGCGCCGGAGCTGACGCACCACCAGCCACACGTGCGCTCGATGATCGCCGCGATGCTGGGACGCGGTCATCGCGCACCCGCCATTCCCGGGCTGCGCGAGCTGGCGGCGCGCACCGGCGTGCTCCACCGCGACGGCTGACATTCCGCGCGATGCATACGCCGCGCGTGCAGAGTGTGGACTGTTG
>DASXNK010000160.1 GCA_036495095.1 Candidatus Dormiibacterota bacterium
CATCCCGCCTGCCACTACTACAAGCTGGTGGCCGAGGACGCCATCTACGACCCCGAGATCTACGGCGGCCAGCGCACCGCGATCATGTCCTCGCTGCTCGAGACGATGGGCGCGAAGGTCGCGGACTACTCGACCTGGTTCGACTGCTGCGGATTCGGCTTCCGCCACGTGCTGGTGCAGCGCGACTTCACCCGCTCCTTCGCGACCCTGCGGAAGATCGAGCGGATGAAGGAGGAGGCCAACCCCGACGTCACCATCACCCACGACACCGGCTGCGTCACCACCCTCGACAAGAGCCAGTTCGCCGCCAAGGCCCACGGCCGCAACGTGGGCATCCCGGTGATGTCGGAGGCGCAGTTCGCCGCCCTGGCGATGGGCGCCCACCCCTACCGGGTCTGCCAGCTGCACTGGCACAGCACCGACTACCGGCCGCTGCTGGAGAAGATGGGCATCGACTGGGAGAAGGCCTGGGTGGAGTTCGAGAGCGACCTCGAGCGGCTGCGCAGCGGGAAGGCCGAGTTCCTGACCTGGGACGACGCCAATGCCAAGTGACACCGTCGTCGTCATCGGGGGCGGCCCGGCCGGGCTCACCGCCGCCCGTGCCGCGGGCGAGCTCGGCGCCTCGGTGATCCTGGTCGAGGCCCGCGAACGCCTGGGTGGCACCCCGATCAGCTCCAACTACGCGGCGCTGACCCCCGACTTCCGGCCCGCCGAGGAGGCGATGGCGGAGATGGTCGCCGCGGTCGAGGCGCTGCCCCGGTGCACGGTGCGGACCTCCACGCGGGTGACCGCGCGCGAGGGCGAGGCGGGCGCCTTCCGCCTCACCCTGGCGAGCGGCGACAGCTCCGACACCGTCGAGGCGGCGGCGGTGATCCTCGCCACCGGCTTCGACCACTTCGACCCCGGGCGCGAGACCCAGATGTACGGCTACTACGAGTACGAGGACGTGCTCACCCTGCAGGACCTCGAGGCCCAGCTCAAGGAGCACAAGGTCGTCGTCCCGTCGACCGGGAAGCCGCCGGAGCAGCTCTGCTTCATCCAGTGCGTCGGCTCGCGCGACCGCCGGATCGGGAACACCTGGTGCTCCAAGGTCTGCTGCGGCATCGCCTCCAAGGAGGCGATCGAGGTCAAGCGGCTGGTGCCGTCGTGCAAGGTCTTCGTCTTCTACATCGACATGCGCATGTACGGCTTCTGGGAGGACCAGATCTACTGGAAGGCCCAGGAGGAGTACAAGGTCAACTTCATCCGCGGCATCGTCACCGAGGTGATCCGCCGCGGCGACAAGCTGATCGTCAAGGGCGAGGACACCACCATGGGCCGGCCGGTCGAGGCGCCGATGGACATGGTGGTCCTCAGCGTGGGGATGGAGCCGAGCAAGGGCACCATCGAGATGGCGAAGGTGCTCGACGTGCCCCGCGAGTCGCACGGGTTCATCGCCACCGTCGGCGCCCCCCTCGACACCGTCACCACCCCGGTGCCGGGGATCTTCGTCGCCGGCGCCGCCGCCGGTCCCAAGGACCTCGAGGACAGCGTGTCGATGGGCGGCCTGGCGGCGGCGAAGGCGGTGGCCCTGGTGCGGCGCCATGCCGCCGCGGCCCTGCCGGTCGCATGAACATGCCCGCGGGCGGCCAGGTCGTCGACACCCCGGCGGCGAGGGAGTTCCTCGACCGGGCCCTGGAGCGGATCAGCCGCGACGACTGCCGTGCGATCACCGCCGACTGCGCGCGCAAGGCCGCCGGCCTGCAGCGGCTGCTCGCCGCCGGCCGCTGCGCGACCCTGGGCGAGGCCGAGCTGCGCATCCTGCTGCGCGCCGTGTTCAGCACCCGCCGCCGCGCCGACGGGGTGATCGAGGCCGCGGGCGGCACCCGGGGGCTGGCGCAGCTGCTCGACGAGCTCGCCTGGGGCACCGCGCCGGTCGCGGAGCGGGTCGACGACTTCGTCCTGCGGCTTGCGCCGCTCGGCGACGGCGAGCTCGCCTGCGACCTCGCCGGCGAGGTCCTCCACCACGTCCATCCCGGGCGTCTCTGGCTGTTCTCGCGCTGGCTGTGGAGCCCGCGGCTGCGCACCGGCGCGCTCGGGCTGGTCACCACCGAGGCGGACCTCTCCGGCGACACCCCGGGCGCGACCTACCTCAAGCTCGGCCGCACCCTGGTGATGCTGCGGGCGAGCGCCGACGCCGGCGGCCTGCTCGGCCTCGGCGAGGAGCCCTGGGACCTCGACGTGCTGCTCGCCTGCGTCTACTGCGTGTACCTCTACACCATCACCCGGCTGCGCATGACCCAGGAGTTCAACAAGGTCATCCCGCCGCTGCCGGAGCTGGTCCGCCGCTTCCTCGGCGTCCACCGGCTCGAGCTCGAGGAGGCCTGACCATGGCGGTCGAACCCGGACGCATCCACGAGCACGAGCACTGGGTGCAGGACGGCGTCGACATCTCCGGGCACTGGAACCGGATGTTCGACCCGCGGACCATCGACGAGTACCCGCTCGACATCCTCGAGCGGATCACCGGCCTCCCCGGCGGCGAGTCGCTGGGCTGGTGCTACCAGTGCGGCAAGTGCACCGCGGTGTGCCCGGTCGATCACGTGGGCGACTACAGCCCGCGCAAGATCTTCCGCAAGGTGCAGCTGGGGATGAACCTCTTCGACGACCCCGACCTGTGGCTCTGCACCACCTGCATGAACTGCCTGCGGGTGTGTCCCAAGGGCGTGAACATGATCGAGATCATGCCCGCGGTGCGCGAGCAGGCGGTGCTCGAGGGGAACGTGCCCGCCGAGCTGCTCACCGCCTTCGAGAACACCATGCGCCACGGCAACCCGCTCGGCGAGCCCCAGCGGAAGCGCGCCGACTGGACGAGGGGCGCGGGGGTGCCGGTGCCGGTGATCAAGGGCCTCGGCCGCCGCGTCGACCTGCTCTGGTTCGTCGAGTGCTACCCCGCGTACCACCCCCGCGGCCGCGACGCCTCCCAGGCGCTGGCGAGGATCCTCACCGCGCTGGAGCTCGACTTCGCCATCCTCGGCGTCGAGGAGCGGTGCGTCGCCGACTCGCAGCGTCTCGCCGGCGAGACCGGCGTCTTCGAGGCGATGGCCGAGCACAACATCGGGGTGATGCGGAGATACGAGTTCGACCGCGTGCTGGTCACCGACCCCCACGCCTACAACGCGTTCCTCAAGGAGTATCCGAAGCTGGGCGGCAGCTTCGAGACCATCCACTACAGCCAGCTGCTCGCGCCGCTGATGGAGCGGCTGCCGATGCGGAACTCCCTGGGCCTGCGGGTCACCTTCCACGACCCCTGCTACCTGGGCCGCCACAACGGCGAGTACGACGCGCCCCGGCGCTGCCTGGAGTCGATCCCCGGGGTCGAGCTCACCGAGATGAAGCGCTGCCGCGCCAACGGCTACTGCTGCGGTGGCGGCGGCGGCGGGATGTGGCTGGACGGCACCAACAGCGAGCACATGAGCGAGCGGCTCTCGGAGCGGCGGGTGCGGGAGGCGGTGGAGACCGGGGCGGACGTGCTCGCGGTCTGCTGCCCCTTCGAGGTGTCGCGCTTCGAAGACGCGGTCAAGTCCACGGGGAACGCGGGCAGGCTGCGGGTCCTCGACATCGCCGAGCTGATCGACATGGCCATGACGAGCCAGAGCGAAGGAGAGTAGGCAGTGCACATCGTGGTGCCGATCAAGGAGGTCCCCGACCTCGTCGAGGAGCTGGAGGTCAACGCCGACGGCAGCGACCTCGACCGCGAGTACCTCAAGTACAAGATCAACGAGTGGGACGAGCAGGCGCTCGAGGAGGCGCTCTGCCTCAAGGACGAGGCCGGCGCCACCGTGACCGCCGTCGCCGTCGACACCGGTGACGTCGACGGCTACCTGTACACCGCGCTCGCCAAGGGCGCCGACCGGGCCATCAAGGTGACCGGCTCGTTCGCCCGGGGCGGCGACAACCACACCGTCGCGGCGGCGCTCGCCGGGGTGATCGGTGGCCTCGGCGCCGACCTGGTGCTCGGCGGCGTGCAGGCGCCCGACGACCTCGACGGCCAGCTCCCGGTGCTGCTGGCAGCGGCGCTGGGGCTGCCCTGCGTCAGCGTGGTCAGCGGCGTCAGCGTCGACGGCGGCACCGCCAGGGTGCGGCAGGAGTACTCCGGAGGCCTGATGGCCGAGCTCGACGTGACCCTGCCCGCGGTGATCGGGGTGCAGGCGGCCCGCCAGGCTCCCCGCTACGCGGCGGTGAGCAAGGTCCGCCAGCTGATGAAGCAGGTGACCCTCGAGGAGGTCGCCGCCCCGGCAGGAGGCGGCGAGGGCGGCGGGCTGCGCATCCGCCGGCTCTACCGCCCCGAGGCCGCAGGTCACGCCGAGATGATCGAGGGCAGCGCCGAGGAGCAGGCGCAGCGGATCTTCGACATCCTCGCCGAGCGCAAGCTCGTCCGGCGCTAGAGGGAGACCACACGATGGGTTCCACCGTCCTCGTCGTCGGCGAGCAGCTCGACGGCGTCCTCGCCGACATCACCTACGAGCTGGTCGCGCTCGCCCGCACGCTCGCCGACGGGGGCAGCGTGGTCGCCGCCGGTGGCGGGGCGGGCTTCGAGAGCGCCGCCGGCTCGATCGCGGCCGACCGGGTCTGCGTGCTCGGCGGCGCGCAGATGGCCGACTACACGCCCGAGGCCTACGGCGCCGCGATGGGGGCGCTGGCCACCGAGTGCGCCGCCGACCTGGTCCTCGCCGCCACCAGCGCGGTCGGGCTCGACACCGGCGCGGCGGTGGCCGCGGCGCTCGGCGTCCCGCTCGTCTCCTACGTGGTGGGTGCCACCCGCGAGGGCGGCGACCTGGTCACCACCAGCCAGCTCTACGGCGGCAAGCTGCTCGCCGAGGCCGAGGTCGCCGGTGGCCGGGCGGTGCTCACCGTCGTTCCCGGGTCGGTCTCGGGCGAGGCCGGGAAGGGCGCCGCGGGTGCGGTCGAGAGCGTCGCCGCGGCCGCGTCGCCGGGCCGGATGGCCTTCAGGGGGATGATCCGCCCCGAGGCCGGCGGCGTCGACATCACCAAGCAGGAGATCCTCGTCTCGGTGGGCCGGGGCATCGAGTCCCAGGAGAACATCGAGCTCGTCGAGGAGCTGGCCGAGGCCCTGGGCGGCACCGTCTCGGCATCCCGCCCGATCATCGACAGCGGCTGGATGCCCAAGGTGCGGCAGGTGGGCAAGTCCGGCCTCACGGTGAAGCCGAAGCTCTACCTCGCGGTGGGCATCAGCGGCGCTCCCGAGCACCTCCAGGGGATGAAGGACGCCGAGTTCATCGTCGCCATCAACACCGACCCCAATGCGCCCATCTTCGACGTCGCCGACTACGGCGTGTGCGGCGACCTCTTCGACGTGGTCCCGGCGCTCACCGAGTGCGCCAAGGCGAGCGCATAGGAGCCGGCATGCTGGCGGTGCAGGACACCCACCGGGAGGTCTTCGAGAACTTCGCCTCCTGGATGGCGACGCTCTTCTACACCATGGCCGCGGTGGCGGTGGCGGTGTTCCTGCTCGGCGTCGCGGTGCGGGTGCGGAAGTTCCTGCAGGGCAACGGCCGGGTGAGCGTCGACCACCCCCTGCGGCGGCTGCGGAACGCGGCCACGGTGGTGGCGACCAACTCCACCGTCGGCCGCCGCGACCGGCTCACTCACCTCGCCCACCTGGGGATCATGTGGGGCTTCATCGCCCTCTTCCTCGGCACCGTCATCGTCACCATCGACTACGACTTCGCGCGCAACATCAACCCCTCGCTGCGCTTCTGGAACGGCGGCTTCTATCTCGCCTTCAAGGTGGTTCTCGACACCCTGGGCGCCGCCTTCCTGCTCGGGCTGGGGGCGATGATGGTGCGCCGCTGGGTGATCACCCCCTGGCGGCTGCGCTACGACCGCGTCGACCGCGCGCCCGGCGAGTACGACCGCACCCCCTACCGGCGCGGCGACGTGCTCTTCGTCTCGCTGCTCTTCGCCATCGGGGTCACCGGCTTCCTCCTCGAGTCCTTCCGGCTCGCCGCCGACCGGCCCGACTCCGCGCCGTTCTCGCCGCTGGGCTCGACGATCGCGCGCGGCCTCGACGCCATCACCACCTCCCACACGGTGTGGATCAACTGGCACACCGGGATGTGGTTCACCCACGCGGTGCTGGCGCTCGGCTTCATCGCCTACATCCCCTACAGCAAGGCGGTGCACATCCTCGCCGACCCGATCAATCTCTTCCTCCGCGACCCGCTGGCGGCGCGGCGCCTCCAGCCCCTGCCCGAGCCGGAGCCGGTGCCCGCCGGCGCCGCCCCGGCGGCCGCGGGCACGGCGCCGGTGCTGGCCACGGTCGGGGTGCAGCGGGTCACCGACCTGAGCTGGAAGGACCTGCTCGCCCTCGACTCGTGCACCAAGTGCGGACGCTGCCACGAGGTCTGCCCGGCGCGGCTCGGCGGCGCCCCGCTCTCGCCGCGCGATCTGATCCTCGACCTGCGCGAGTACGCCGACCGCGACCTCGGTGTCGACGGTCTCGCCGCCGCGCTGCTCGGCCGGGTGCCCTTCGCCACGGTGACCGGCGGCGATGGCAACGGCAACGGCGACCGCACCCTGCCCGGCAACCTGATCGGCGCCGACACGCTGTGGGCGTGCACCACCTGCCGGGCCTGCGTGGAGATCTGCCCGGTGGGCATCGAGCACGTGCCGATGATCGTCGACCTGCGCCGCGCCCTGGTCGACGCCGGTGAGGTCGACCCCAAGGTGCAGAAGGTCTTCCAGAACCTCGACCGCTACGGCAACTCCTTCGGCCAGCCCGAGCGCAACCGCGGCCGCTGGACCAAGGGCCTCGAGGTGAAGCTGAAGGACGCGCGGAAGGAGCCCGTGGACGTGCTCTGGTTCGTCGGCGACTACGCCTCCTTCGACCCCCGCTGCCAGGACGTGAGCCGCGCCCTCGCCCGGCTGCTCACCGCCGCCGGCGTCGACGTGGGCATCCTCTACGAGGGCGAGCACACCGCCGGCAACGACGTCCGGCGGGTGGGGGAGGAGGGGCTCTTCGAGGGCCTCGCCCAGCACAACATCGAGACCCTCGGCGAGTGCGAGTTCAAGGAGATCGTCACCACCGACCCGCACACCCTCAACACCCTGCGCAACGAGTACCCGGCGCTCGGCGGCAGCTGGCGGGTGCGCCACCACACCGAGCTGCTCGCCGACCTCGTCACCGCCGGCCGGATCCGCATCGGCGCGGGGCTGCGCGACGCCGTGGCCACCTACCACGACCCCTGCTACCTGGGCCGGTACAACGGGGTCTACGACCCGCCCCGGCGGCTGATCAGCGCCACCGGGGCCCGCCTGGTCGAGATGGGCCGCTGCCGCGACAACAGCCTCTGCTGCGGCGCCGGCGGCGGCCGCATCTGGATGGACGAGCTCGGCACCGGCGAGCGGCCCAGCGACCAGCGCATCCGCGAGGCGATGGAGATCCCGGGGGTGACCCACTTCGTGGTGGCCTGCCCCAAGGACGTGAACATGTACGAGGCGGCGGTGCGCGCCACCGGCTTCAGCGACCGGCTCAGGGTGGTCGAGATCACCGAGATGCTCGCCGAGGCGATGTTGTCCGACGTTCCGGAGCCGGCCGCCGAGGCCGAGCCCGCGCTGCAGGTGACCAGGGGAGGATCCGATGACGACGGCGAAGGGATGTGAGCTGCCCGAGGACCTCTACTACTTCGTCGAGAAGCACATCTGGCTGCGACCGGAGGGCGACGAGGTGGTGATGGGCCTCACCGACGTCGCCCAGCATCTCGCCGGCAAGGTGATCGCGGTGACCGTGAAGAAGGTCGGGCGGTCGCTGAGCAGGGGCCAGAGCGCGGCCACGGTCGAGAGCAGCAAGTGGGTGGGACCGGTTCCCACGCCGGTGTCCGGCGAGATCGTCGCGGTGAACTCCGGCCTGGTCGCCGACCCCGAGCTCATCAACCGCGACTGCTACGGCGACGGCTGGGTGGTGCGGCTGCGCGCCGGCAGCTGGGCGGAGGAGAGCGCCGGCCTGGTCACCGGCGCCGCCGGCCTCGAGGCATACCAGGCCTTCCTCGACCAGGAAGGCATCAGCTGCGAGTGAGGCTCAGACACCGGTGGCCACCCTGCGCGGCTGCGAGCTGCCCGACGACCTCGCCTTCGACGTCGAGCGCGACGTCTGGGTGCGTCGTGAGGGCGACGAGGTGGTCTGCGGCATGACCGACGTCGCCCAGACCCGCTGCGGCCGGATCGTCACCCTGCAGTTCCGCCGGGTGGGGCGGGTGGTGGCCCGCGGCCGCAGCCTCTGCACCGTGGAGAGCGCGAAGTGGGTCGGGCCCTTCCCGGCCGCGCTGACCGGGGAGATCACCGCCGTCAACCAGGCGGGCTTCGCGGCCAACCCGCTGATGGTCAACACCGACCCCTACGGCGAGGGCTGGCTGGTGCGCCTGCGCCCCACCCGCCCGGAGCGGGAGTGGCCGGACCTGCTCACCGGCGACGCCGCGGTCGACGCCTACGCCGCACGCATCGCCGAGCTCGACGTGCACTGCTATCGATGCGCAACGGAGGAGAGTGCATGAGCACCGACACGCTGACCCTACCCGGCGACCTCCGCTACGACGCCCACCACCAGTGGGCGCGCTGGGAGGACCCGGTGTGGCGATGCGGCATCACCGCCTGGCAGGCCGAGGCCGCCGGCGACATGGTCCACATCGGGCTGCCGGTGGCGGGCTCTCAGGTGGGCGCCGGTGACGAGGTCGGCAGCGTCGAGTCGGGCAAGTGGGTGAGCGCGCTCTTCGCACCGGTGTCCGGGGTGGTGGTCGCGGTGAACGGCCTGCTGCGCGTCGACCCCGCGATCGTGAACCGCTCGCCCTACGACGACGGCTGGGTGTTCACCATCCAGCCCTCCGAGCCCCTGGTCGGTCTCGACGCCGAGGCGTACCTCGAGGTGATCGTCGCCGAGGAGGCGGCGGACGCGCCCCGGATCAGGGAGCGGGCCGAATGACCATCACCGTTCCCATCCACCGCCGGCGCCAGCCCGTCCCCGAGCACGAGGGACCCGCCAACAGCCCCGCCCAGGTGCAGACCAGCCTCGCCGGGGCGGTGACCCTGGGAATGGAGCGCGGTCGCTTCAGCGACAACGTGCACCTGCGCGGCCTCAACCTTCTGCTCCTCTACGAGAGCGGCTGCCGCGCCCGCTGCACCTACTGCGGGCTCGCCAAGGACCGGCCCGAGGTCAGCGAGCGGGCGCGCAACCACACGTTCATCCGGGTGAAGTGGCCCACCTATGGCACCGAGGAGATCCTCGCGCGGGTGAAGGACGACTGCGGCAACATGCAGCGGGTCTGCGTGGCCATGGTCCAGGACCACCGCGCCTTCGCCGACTCCAACGCGGTGATGCGCCGCTTCCGCGACGAGACGTCGATGGGCATCTCGGCGCTGATCACCGCGACGGTGGTGCGCAGCCGCGAGATGGTCGAGGAGATCCTCGAGGCGGGCGCGGACATGTTCACCGTCGCCTTCGACGCCTGCACCCCCGAGCTCTTCGACCGCACCCGCGGCCGCGGCGCCCGGGGGCCGCACCGCTGGGAGCACCACTGGCAGGTGCTGCGCTGGGGGGTCGAGGTCTTCGGCCGCTTCAGGACCGGCGTGCACCTGGTCTGCGGGCTCGGCGAGACCGAGCGGCAGATGGCGGAGATGATCCAGCGGGTCCACGACTGCGGCGCCCACACCCACCTCTTCGCCTTCTTTCCCGAGGCGGGCACGGTGATGCAGGACGTCGACCCCGCGCCGATGGGCCACTACCGGCGCATCCAGGTGGCTCGCTACCTCATCAACCACGGCGTCGGCCGGGTCGAGGACATGCGCTTCAACGACGCCGGCCAGATCGTCGACTTCGGCTGCGACATCGCGCCGCTGCTCGCCGACGGCGAGGTGTTCATGACCTCCGGCTGCGCCGGCCACGACGGCCGCAACGCCTGCAACCGCCCCTTCGGCAACGAGCGCCCGAGCATGCGCCAGCGCAACCACCCGATGCCCCTCGACGCCGCCGCCCGCGCCCGCGCCGCGGACGAGCTGGGCGAGGACCTGCGGCCGTGACCGCCACCGCCGCCCCCCCGCTGATCGACGCCGCCGACCTCGCCGGGGGCTGGGAGATCGGCCGCCGCCACGGGTCGCGGATGAAGTTCTACGCCCCCGCGCTGAAGCGCTTCGCCACCGCCGAGTGGGCGCCGCTGCCGCGCTTCGCGGCGATCTCCCTCACCGGCGCCGACTGCGCCCTGCAGTGCAACCACTGCAAGGCCAAGGTGCTGGAGACGATGTACCCGGCGCGCCGCCCCGACGAGCTCTGGGAGCTGGCGCAGCGGCTCCACGCCCGCGGCACCCGGGGCGCGCTGATCACGGGCGGCTCGGCGCGCAACGGCACCGTGCCCTTCCTGCCCCACCTGCCGGTGATCCGAAGGCTGCGCGAGGAGCTGGGCTGGCGGATCGTCGTCCACTCCGGGGTCGCCGACGACCGCCTGGTCGAGGGCTTCGCCACCGCCGGCGTCGATGGCGTGCTCGTCGACGTGCCCCCGTCGGCGGCGGCGGTGCGCGAGGTGCTCAACCTCCCGCTCGAGCCGGAGCACTTCCTGCGGATGATCGACCGGCTGGTGGAGCGCGGGGTGCGGGTGACCCCGCACGTCGTCCTCGGCATGCACGGCGGCCGCATCGACGGCGAGGCCGAGGTGCTCGACCGCCTCACCGAGTCGGGGATCGCGGCGCTGATCATGGTGGTGCTGATGCCGCTGCCGGGCACGCCGCTGGCGGCGGTCCGGCCTCCGGGGCCGGACGAGCTCGCCCCGCTCTTCGTGCGCGCCCGCCGTGGCTTCGCGGACATCCCGGTGGTGCTCGGCTGCGCCCGCCCCGGTGGCCCTCACAAGGCGATGACCGACCGGCTCGCCATCCTGGCGGGGTTCAACGGCATCGCCTATCCCGCGGACGGCATCGTCGGCCTGGCCGCCGACCTCGGCCTCGTCCCGGAGCTGCACGAGGTCTGCTGCTCGCTCTACGACGTGGAGACCTGACCCCGTGACCTGGACCTCGCTCTGGCACGGCGGCATCCGCGGCGACCTCGGCCTCGCCGTCGACGAGGCGGCGCTCGGCTGGGTGGCGGCGCCGGGCGGCAACGATCGGGGAGTGCTCCACCTCTACCGGTTCGATCCGCCGGCGGTGGTGATCGGCTACCACCAGGACCCGCGGACCGAGGCCGACCTCGCCGCCTGCGCAGCCCGCGGGGTCGAGGTGCACCGCCGGCTCACCGGCGGCGGCTGCATCCTGATGGGCCCGGGACAGCTCGGGCTCGCCCTCGCCCTGCCCCGCGCCGCGGTGTCGACGGCGGGCGGCTTCGGGCCGGTGTTCGCGGCGCTGAGCGGCGGCATCATCCGGGCGCTGCGCCGCCACGGGGTCGAGAGCGTGCTCCGCCCCAAGAACGACCTCGCCGTCGGCGGCCGCAAGATCTGCGGCGTCGGCGCCTACACCGACGCCGCGGGGATGCTGCTCTTCCACGCGTCGACCCTGGTCGACGCCGACATCGACGTGATGCTCGAGGTGCTGCGCATCCCCGACGCCAAGCACCGCGACAAGTTCGTCGCCCACGCCCGCGAGGGGATGACCACGCTCCGCGAGCAGACCGGCCGCGAGGTCTCCGTCGAGGAGTTCGCCGCCGACGTCGAGGACGGCTACCGCGAGGCCCTGGGCGTGCGTGTCGAGCGGGGCGAGCTCGAGCCGGAGCGATGGGAGGACGTCGAGCGGCTCGCCGCCAGCCGCTACCGCGACCCCGGCTGGCTGCACCTCGGCGGCAGCCCCGGGTCGC
>DASXNK010000161.1 GCA_036495095.1 Candidatus Dormiibacterota bacterium
CGACGGTGCCGGGGTAGGCCCCGAGGATGGTGTCGTGCTTGAGGAGGTGGGCCAGCGTCCTGGGGTCGGTGATGTCGTTCACGGCCACCACCTCGAGGTCGCCGCCACGCTCCTGGAGGGCGCGGTAGACGTTGCGTCCGATGCGCCCGAAGCCGTTGATTCCGATCTTCACGCCCACAACTGTCTCCCTGTATCCCCCCAGCGCGCTGTGATGACAAGTCCGTACGACGAGGGCGTCCTGAGCCTAGCACCCCACCCCCCGTGCTCAGCCTCCCCCACCGGTGGGGTTGGGGTGAGGAAATCCTCAGAGCGGCCGGGCCGACTCGGTGAGCCGGTGGAGCCGGCCGGCCATCGCCGAGCGGCTCACCCCGGCGAGCGCGGCGATCCGCTCCAGGTTGTCCTGGGGGTGGCGCAGGCGGAGCTCGGCGGCCTCGCGGAGGCCCTGGGGCAGCCGCTCCCAGAGTGCGGGGTCGCCGCGGAGGCGCAGCGCCGCCTCCACCTGGCGGACCGCGGCGTCGGCGGTGCGCCGCAGGTTGGCGGTCTCGCCGTTGATGCGGCGATTGACCCCGGCGCGCAGCTCGCGCACCACCCGGCCCTCCTCGTAGCGGAGCCGGCCACCCTGGGCGCCGATGACGCTGAGCGCCGCGCCCACCGCGTCTCCGGCGCGCACCGTCACCATCCAGCGCCCCCGCCGCTCCACCAGGGACGGCTCGACCCCCAGCCGCCGGAATGCGGCACCGAGGCCGGCGGCCGCGTCCGCGGAGCGGCAGACGATCTCGAGGTGGGCGGGCCGCTCCGGGTGGCTGACCGCGCCCCCCGCCATGAACGCGCCCCGGAGCAGGGCCCGGGCACAGCAGGTCCGCGGTGAGACCCGCTCGGTGCTGTCCAGGGCGGGCGGCGGCTCACCATCCACCCGCACCACGTAGCGCACCCGCCGGGCGGTGCGCCGCCGCTCGACGTGGGCCTGGAGCCGGTCGGCGCGGAGCGAGCCCAGCGCGGCGCGGGCGGCCACCGGCCGGGTGGTCACCAGCTCCGCGCCGCCCCGGGGCCCGCCGGGCTCGCCGGCCCACGCCATCCCCACCACCAGGGCGGCCCGGCAGCAGGGCAGCGGGGGGACGTGGGGAGCGAGCTCGGCCACCACCTCGGCGGTGAAGGAGAGGCGGCGCGGCGCCACTCAGCGGCGCCTCATCGAGGGTCGGGGCGCTCGACGTCGCGGTGGCGGAGCGCCACCGTGACCCCGCCGCCGCGCAGCCGCCCGGCGAGCTCGGAGGCGACCACCACCGAGCGGTGCCGGCCCCCGGTGCAGCCCACGGCGACATGGAGGCGGGTCCGCCCCCGCTCGGCCATCGCCGCCATCGTCCAGCGGAGCAGCTGCTCGAGCCGCTCGACGAACTCGGCGCCAGGAGGGTGGTCGAGGACGTGGGCGCGGACCGCCGGGTCGAGCCCGGTCAGCGGGCGCAGGTCGGGCTCCCAGAAGGGGTTGCGGAGCATCCGCGCGTCCACCACCCAGTCGGCCTCGAGCTGGGGGCCGTACTTGAAGCCGAAGGAGGACAGGGTCACGGCGAAGCCGGTGGCGTCGCCGCCCTCGGGGACGATCGCCTCGACGACCCGGCGGCCGAGACCGGCGGGGTCGAGCGCCGAGGTGTCGACGACCACGTCGGCGGCCGCGCGCATCGCCTCCAGCAGCCGCCGCTCCGCGGCCACCGCCGCCGGGCCGGTCCCCGCCCGGGCGCAGGGATGGGGGCGGGTGCTGTCGGCGAGGCGGCGCACCAGCACCTCGTCGCGGGCGTCGAGGAACAGCACCCGCACCCCCGGGGCGGGGACGAAGCCGGCCACCGCCTCGCCCTGGCGGGCGTCGACCACCGCCACCACCGGCGCCTCGCCGCCGCGCAGCGCCCCGGCCAGCTCCACCGGCAGGTTGTCGATGCAGCGGGCCCCGTGCCGCTCCAGGGCGGCGAGCGCGGTGGCCTTCCCGGCGCCGCTGATCCCGGTGAGGATCCAGACCGGCGCCCGCCCCCCCTCGATCTCCACAGCCATGCTCAGATCAGCTCCTTGATGCGCATCGCCACCGAGCGGGGCATCCCCGGCACCGCGGCGATCTCGTCCAGGCTGGCGTCGCGGATGCCCTCGATGCTGCCGAACCGGCGGAGCAGGGCGCGGCGGCGCGCCGGCCCGAGCCCGCTGACGATGTCGAGCCGCGAGCGCAGCGCCTCCTTGCCCCGGCGGGCCCGGTGGCGGGTGATCGCGAAGCGGTGGGCCTCGTCGCGCACCCGCTGCACCAGGAAGAGGGTGGGGCTGTCCGAGGGCAGCACCACGGGATCGGCGCGGCCGGGGAGGAAGAGCTCCTCGTTGCGCTTGGCCAGGCCGGCGATGGGGACGTGGCCGAGCCCGCTCTCCACCAGCACCGCGTGGGCGGCGGCGAGCTGACCCTTGCCGCCATCGACGAGGATCAGGTCGGGGAGGGCGCCGAAGCTGTCGTCGGCGGCGGCGGCGGGGCGGCGCCGCGGCCGCCGGGGACGCTCGCCGTCCTCGGGGGCATCGGCGACCGCGAGCGCGCCCTCCTCCACCACCGGCTCGGCCACCCGGCCGCCGCCGTTGCTCCCCGCGGGGTCGTCGACCGGCACGTCCCCGGCGCCGGCGGCCTGGCCGAGATGGCGGCCGATCCGGCGGCGCAGCGTCTCCTCGATCGACGCGAAGTCGTTGGCGCCCTCGACGGTCCTGATGCCGAAGTGGCGGTAGTGGGCGGGACGGGGACGGCCCTCCTCGAACACCACCATCGACCCCACCGAGTTGGTGCCCATGGTGTTGCTGATGTCGTAGCACTCGATGCGCCGGGGCAGCTCGGGCAGGTCGAGGCGCGCCTGCAGGTCGGCGAGCAGGCCCTCGGTGCGGTCGGCGTCGAAGTCGGCCTCGATCCGGGCCTGGCGCAGCGCCGTCGACGCCGTCTGGGTGGCCTGGTCGACCAGCTCGCGGGCGGCGCCGCGCTGGGGCACGCGCACCTCGACCGGGCCGCCGCGCTGCTCGCTGAGGAACTCCTGGAGGAGGCCGTGCCCGGGCAGCCGCTCGGCCACGACGATGGTCCGCGGCAGGCTCGAGGCGTCGCCGTAGTACTGGCCGATGAAGCTCTCCAGGGCGTCGGCGGCGGTGAGGCCGGCCACGCCCTCGAGGGCGTGGTTCTCCATCGTCGCCACCTTGCCCTCGCGCACCGACAGCACCGTGACCATGCCCCGATTGCCCTCCAGGGCGGCACCCACCACGTCGCGATCGTCGCGCGCCCCGCGCACCATGCGCTGGCGCTCGCGGATGCGGTCGATGGCCCTGAGCCGGTCGCGGGCGCGCGCCGCCGCCTCGTAGTCGAGCCGCTCGGCGGCGCCCTTCATCTGCCCCTTGAGCTGGGCGGTGAGCACCTCGGAGCGCCCCTCCATGAAGAGCTCCACCTCGTCGAGCAGCTCGGCGTAGCCCTCGGCGTCGATGTTCCCCGCGCAGGGGCCGCTGCAGCGGTTGATGTGGTAGTCGAGGCACACCCGGCCGCGGCGGAAGACCTCGTCGCCACAGGTGCGGAACGGGAAGATGGTGCGCAGCGACTTCACCGTGGTGCGCAGCGACTGGGCGCTGGTGTACGGGCCGAAGTAGCGGGCGCCGTCGCGGGCCATCCGCCGGGTGTAATACGGGCGGGGGAACATCGCCGCCCGCGCCGCCGACTCGGCGTCGCCGCGGGGCACCCGCGCCCCCTCCCGCGCCGTCCCCGGGGCGAGCGCGTCGGGGGCGCCGGGCCGCGGGATCTTCAGGTAGAGGTAGTTCTTGTCATCCTTGAGGCGAATGTTGAAGCGCGGGCGGTAGCGCTTGATGAACTCGTTCTCGAGCAGCAGCGCCTCGCGCTCGGTGGTGCAGTGGACCACCTCGAAGTCGAAGATGCGCTCCACCAGCTGGCGGGTGCGCAGCGGGTGGGAGTCGACGCCGCTGAAGTAGGAGCGCAGCCGGTTGCGGAGGCTGGCCGCCTTGCCGACGTAGACCACCCGCGCCTCGAGGTCGCGCATCAGGTAGACGCCCGGCCCCTCGGGCGCCTCCTTCAGCCGCTGGCGGAGCAGCTCGGGGTTGTCGAGGAGGCGGGCGGCGCGTCCCGCGGCGGTGGCCATGACCCCACTGTACCCACGACGCGGGCTAGCTCTCGGCGGCCTCGAGCTCGGCGAGGAAGCCGGCCTCGTCGAGCACCCGCACCCCGAGGCGCTGCGCCTTCTCGAGCTTGCTCCCCGGAGACATGCCCGCGACCAGGGCGTGGGTCTTGCGGCTGACGCTCGAGCCGGGGGTGCCGCCGAGGGCGCGGATCCGCGCCTCGGCCTCGGGACGGGTGAGCCGGTCGAGGGTGCCGGTCAGCACCCAGGTCTGCCCCGTCCACGGCCCGGTCGAGGCCTCGGAGCGCTCCGCCTCCACCCCCACCTCGCCGAGCCGGCGGACCAGCTCCCGCCCCGAGTCGGAGGCGAACCACCCGGCCACGCTGCGCGCCACCACCGGGCCGATGCCCTCCACCGCGAGCAGCTCCTCCTCGCCGGCCGCGCTCAGCGCCTCCAGGGTGCCGAAGTGCACCGCCAGGGTGAGGGCGGTGTGCTCGCCGACGTGGCGGATGCCGAGCGCGTTGACCAGCCGGCCCAGCGGCACCCGCCGCCGGGCGTCGATGCTGCGGAGGAGGTTGTCGGCGGAGCGGTCCGCGAAGCCGTCGAGGGTGAGCAGGGTCGGCTTGTCGAGGCGGAAGAGGTCGGCGGCGTCGGCGAGGTGGCCGCCGTCGACGAGCTGGTCGATGATCGCCTCGCCCAGCCCCTCGATGTTCATGCAGGCGCGCGAGGCGAAGTGGCGGAGCCGCTCGCGCCGCTGCGCCGGGCAGAGCGGGTTGAGGCAGCGGCGCACCACCTCGCCCTCCTCGCGCTCCAGCTCGGCGTCGCAGGCCGGGCAGCGGCCGGGCATCTCCCACGGCTGGGAGCCCTCCGGCCGGCGCTCCAGCAGCGGGCGCACCACCTCGGGGATGACGTCGCCCGCCTTGTGGAGGAGCACCGCGTCGCCGATGCGCACGTCCTTGCGCGCCACCTCGTCCTCGTTGTGGAGGGTGGCCCGGCGCACCGTGGTCCCGGCCACCAGCACCGGCTCGAGCACCGCCACCGGGGTGGCCGCGCCGGTCCGCCCCACCGAGACGATGATGTCGAGGACGGTGGTCTCCACCTCCTCCGGGGGGAACTTGTAGGCGGTGGCCCAGCGGGGCGAGCGGGCCACCGCGCCGAGCTCGCTCTGGAGCTCGAGCGAGGCGACCTTGACGACCACCCCGTCGGTGTCGTAGTCGAGGTCGTGCCGCCGCTCCCGCCACTCCTCGACATAGCCGACGATGCCCTCGACGTCCCCCACCACCCGGCGGTGCGGGTTGGTGGGCAGCCCCAGCCGGTCGAGGGCGTCGAGCACCGCGGCCTGGGTGGAGGCCTCGCCGGGGGGATCGATCGCGTACATGAACGCGCGCAGCCCCCGCCGCGCGGTGATCCGCGGGTCGAGCTGCCGGACCGACCCGGCGGCGGCATTGCGAGGGTTCGCGTAGCGCGGCTTCCCCTGCTCGTCGAGGCCCTCGTTGAGGCGGGCGAACGCGCTCTTGGGCAGGAACACCTCGCCGCGCACCTCGATCTCGGGCGGCACCCCGCCGACGCCGCCGCGCAGCCGGGTGGGGATGGAGCGCACGGTGCGGAGCTGGGCGGTGACGTCCTCCCCCTGGAGGCCGTTGCCGCGGGTGGCGCCGCGCGCCAGCTGGCCGTCGCGATAGGTGAGCGAGACCGCCAGCCCGTCGATCTTCAGCTCGCAGACGTAGGCGTCGACGCTCCCCACCAGCCGCTCGACGCGGCGGACGAACTCCTCGACCTCGTCGGTGCCGAAGGCGTTGGCGAGCGAGAGCATGGCGGTGCGGTGGGCGACCTTGGTGAACGCCTCGACCGGGGCGGCGCCCACCCGCTGGGTCGGCGAGTCCGGCGTCTGCAGCTCGGGATTGAGCTCCTCGAGTGTCTGCAGCTCGCGGAAGAGCCGGTCGTACCCGGCGTCGTCGATCTCCGGCGCGTCGAGGACGTAGTAGCGGTGGGCGTGGTGCTCGACCAGGCGGACCAGCTCGGCGTGGCGGGCGCGGGCGCCGTCGGAGGCCATGGGGCGCGGGTCAGGCGTCGCCGAGCGAGGCGGCGGTTTCCTCCCGCTCCACCGAGTCGAGGATGGAGTGCGCCTGGGCGGCGTCCCAGCCGTCGAGCACCGACAGCAGCCCGGCGAGCGGGGCGACGTGGCGGAGCTGGAGCGCGTCGCCGACCTGGCGGGCGCACACCCCGATGGTGGAGAGCAGGTAGGTGCGCAGCAGTCCCGCGGGCTCGCGCTCGACCGCCAGCGAGTGGACGTGGGCGAGCGCACAGAGGGTCACCCGCGAGGGCTCACGGCTGGCCTCGAAGGCGAGGATGCGGGCCGCCTCGGCGCGCTCCGCCGGGTCGGTGGCGGAGAGCAGCCGCCCGGCGAGCTGGCACTGCGCCCAGCTCAGCGCACCGTAGAGCTCGTCGTGATTGCAGACGATGCAGCCGTAGCGGTGCAGCGGCACCACGTGGAGGAGGCAGCGCCCGTACCTGCGGGCGAGCTCGGTCTCCACCGCCTCGGACGAGGCGGTGGCGGCGTCGAAGGCGAGGATCGCGGTGCGCAGCCGGTCGAGCAGGTCCCGGACCCTCGCCACCTTGGGACGCACCGTGAAGAGCCCCGCCCACCATCCCCCGTCGAGGCTGTCGAGGGCGCGGAGCAGGAACGCGCGCTTGTCCTCGGGCTCGCCCTCCCAGGGGATCTCCTCGAGGGCGATGCTGCCGACCTCGCGGCCGTAGACGCAGATGTCGTGCCAGGCGATCCAGCTGGTGGCGGCGCGCTCGGCCCGGACCCGGGCGCGCCGGGCGGCGCCCACCGCGAGCACGGTGAAGACCTGGGCGATCAGCACCTCGCCGGCCTCGATGGCCCGCGGGGTGCCCCCCTCCGACCAGGTGATCGACGCGGCCATCAGCCCTCCAGCACCTCCAGCGCGGCATCCGCCACGGCGAAGATCTTGACACCGCCGCCGAAGCGGATGACCACCTCCTCGCCGGCGCGGGTCATGGTGCTCTTGAGGATGACGCCCCGCCCGTAGCGGGCGTGGCTCACCCTCATGCCCTCGCGGAAGCGCTGCGGCGCGACCACCACCGGGTTGGGCCGCACCGCGTGGGCGTGGACGGCGGCGCGCAGCGCGCCCGGGGAACGGGGAGCCGCCGGCGCCGCGGCACCGGGGCGCCGCGGCATCTCCAGCAGCTCCTTGGGCAGCTCGTCGAGGAAGCGGGAGGCGGCGGCCATCTGCGGGCTGCCATAGAGGTGCCGCCGGAAGGCGTGGAGCAGGTAGAGGCGGCGCTGCGCGCGGGTGATGCCCACGTAGGTGAGGCGGCGCTCCTCGGCGATGCCGCTCTCCCCCTCCTCGAGGGCGCGGATGTGGGGCAGCAGGCCCTCCTCCATCCCCGCGATGAACACCACCGGGAACTCCAGGCCCTTGACCTGGTGGAGGGTGATCAGGGTCACCCCGGCGGCGGAGGCGTCGAGGCTGTCGACGTCGGCGACCAGTGCCACCTGCTCGAGGAAGCGGGTCAGCCCCTCGGGCGGGGCGACCTCGGCGTGCTCGGCGGCGAGCCCGGCCAGCTCGGTCACGTTGGCCCAGCGCTCCTCCCCCTCGGGGGTGCCGTCACGGAGGGAGTCGCGGTAGCCGCTCTCGGTGAGCACCCGCTCGAGCAGCTCGGGCAGGGGCAGCGCCGTCGCCGCCGCGCGCAGCCCCTCGATCAGCCGCCGGAAGCCCTCGAGCGCCGCGGTCGCGGCGGTGCCGATGCCCTCGGCCTCCTGCAGGGACGCCACCGCCTCGAAGGGGGTCACCCCCCGCCGGCGCGCCAGCCGCTCCACCTCGGCGACGGTCTTGTCGCCGATCTTCCGGCGGGGCACGTTGACGATGCGGCCGAAGGACACGGCGTCGCGCGGGTTGGAGATCAGCCGCAGGTAGGCGAGCACGTCCTTGATCTCGCGCCGCTCGTAGAAGCGCACCCCGCCGACCAGCCGGTAGGGGGTGCCGCGGCGCAGCATCGCGTCCTCGAGCGCGCGGGACTGGGCGTTGGTGCGGTACAGCACCGCGCAGTCGGAGAGCGACACCCCCTCCAGGGCCACCAGGCGGTCGATCTCCGCGCAGATCGTCTGCGCCTCCTCCTGCTCGTCGTACACGGAGATCAGCTGCACCTTCTCGCCCGCCCCCGCGTCGGTCCAGAGCTTCTTGGGGGCGCGGTCGGGGTTGTTGCGGATCACCGCATGGGCGGCGTCGAGGATGCCCTGGGTGGAGCGGTAGTTCTGGTCGAGGGTGACCACCGTCGCGTCGGGATGGTCGCGCTCGAACTCGAGGATGTTGCGCACGTCGGCGCCCCGCCACCCGTAGATGGACTGGTCGTCGTCGCCAACCACTGTCAGGTTGCGGCGGGTCTCGGTGAGCAGGGCGACCATCACGTACTGGGCGTGGTTGGTGTCCTGGTACTCGTCGACGAGGACATGCTTGAAGCGCTCGTTGTAGTGCTCGCGGAGCGGCTCGACGTCGCGGAGCAGCTGCACCGCGCGGAGCAGGAGGTCGTCGAAGTCGAGGGCGCCGGCGGCGTGCATGTCGCGCTCGTAGGCGGTGTAGACCTTCGCCACCTGGGCGCCGAGGTAGCCCCGGGCGTCGGGGGAGCCGGCGTAGGCCGCGGCGTCCATCAGCTCGTTCTTGGCGGCGCTGATGGCGTGGCCGACCTGGCTCGGCGGATAGCGCTTGACGTCGACCCCGGCGGCCTCCGAGGCGCGGCGCAGCGCCACCACCCGATCGGCCTCGTCGTAGATGACGAAGCTGGCCGGAACGCCGATGCTCTCGCCGTCGCGACGGAGCAGTCGGGCGCCGAGGGCGTGGAAGGTGCCGAGCCACATCCCCGAGGCGCTCTCGCCGACCAGCTCCTCGATGCGGGTGCGCATCTCCCGCGCCGCCTTGTTGGTGAAGGTGACGGCGAGGATCTCGGACGGCCTCGCCCGGCCGGTCGCCACCAGGTGGGCGATGCGGCAGGTGAGCACCCGGGTCTTGCCGCTGCCCGCGCCGGCGAAGATCAGCAGCGGGCCGTCGGGCGCCTCGACGGCGCGGCGCTGCGCCTCGTTGAGCCCGTCGAGCAGGTCGCTTGGCACGGTCGACACGGTCACCGCGCCACGCTACCGCAGCCGGCATGCCTCCTGCGGAGGAGGGCCGGTGGACGCGGCCGGACCACGGCGCGGTCACGCACCGGATGTTCGTGCGCGGTGGCAAGATCAACGGAATCCCCATCCTGCCATGACCCCTCTCGAAGAACTGCAAGCCGCCGGGATTCCGGTTACGTGGTCGACGGTGCGTCTCGGTATCGAAGGGCCGGGTACCTCCGGCCCGCAGGTCGATCTGACAGACGTTCGCTCCTGGCTGGAGTCGTCCATGGGCGGGGACGAACCGCCCGAAGGAGCGGTCGACACGCTGGTTGCCATCGACGGAGGCGCGCGGCCATCCGAGGTCCTGTCTCAGCTGCCGCCGGCGCCGACCCCATGGCCTCCCGCCAGCGAGTTGCAGAAGTGGCAATGGGTCATGTTGCAGCGCGAGCTCAGGAGCCTTCCGCTGGACCCGTTCTACGCAGTCCTCGCACTCGCCGATTTCTGGTCGCAGTTCGGGGATATGGAGGGTGCACCGGCACCGACCGGGACCGAGCTCGCGTCGAAGCTGACCGACTCCGACCGCCGGCGATTGGTGGGAAGGCAGGAATCCTGGCTCACGACGACCCGCGAGGCGCTCGCGAAGGACGCATCGGACTGAGGATCGCGAGGACCACCCGCAGGGCGGGGCGGCCGGACGGCCGCCCCGGGCCCAGCTAGTAGTCCATGTCCTCCATGCCGCCCATGCCGCCCATGCCGCCCATCCCGCCCATGCCGTAGTCCTCGACCGGGCTGGGGCTGTGACCCTCGCCGCCACCGGGCATCTCGAGGGAGGGCTCGGGGATCGGCGCGTCGGCGATGAGCACCTCGGTGGTCAGCACCATGATCGCGATCGAGGCCGCATTGACCAGGCAGCTGCGCACCACCTTGGTGGGGTCGACGATGCCGCGCTCGACGAGGTCGCCGTACTCCAGCGCCCGGGCGTCGAAGCCCTGGTTGGCGGGCAGCTCGGCCACCTTGAAGACCACCACCGCGCCCTCGAGGCCGGCGTTGTCGGCGATCACCCGCAGCGGGGCGGTGAGGGCGGCGCGGACGATGCGGATGCCGGTGAGCTCGTCGCCCTCGGCCTCGAGCGCGGAGACCGCCTCGTCGGCGCGGAGCAGCGCGACGCCGCCGCCGACCACGATGCCCTCCTCGACGGCCGCCCGGGTGGCGGCGAGCGCGTCCTCGACGCGCGCCTTGCGCTCCTTCAGCTCGACCTCGGTGGCCGCGCCGACGCGGATCACGGCGACCCCGCCGCTGAGCCGGGCGACCCGCTCCTCGAGCTTCTCCCGGTCCCACTGCGAGTCGGTCTCCTCGATCTGCGCCTTGATCTCGGCGACGCGCGCCCCGATCGCGGCCGGATCGCCCGCACCCTCGATCACCGTGGTGGTGTCCTTGGTCACGACCACGCGGCGGCAGCGGCCGAGCATCTCGAGGGTGGTCTTGTCGAGCTTGAAGCCACGGTCCTCGGTGACCACGGTGGCACCGGTGAGGACGGCGAGGTCCTCGAGCAGCTGCTTGCGGCGGTCGCCGAACCCGGGCGCCTTGACCGCGACGGTGATCATGGTGCCGCGGAGCTTGTTGACGATCAGGGTGGCGAGCGCCTCGCCCTCGACGTCCTCGGCGATGATCAGCAGCGGCCGGCGGGTCTGGACCACCCGCTCGAGCACCGGGAGGAGCTCGGCGACGGTCTTGACCTTGCGGTCGGTGATCAGGATGAAGGGCTCGTCGAGAGCGGCCTCCATCGCCTGCTGGTCGGTGACGAAGTGGGGGGAGATGTAGCCGCGGTCGAACTGCATGCCCTCGACCACCTCGACCTCGGTCTCCATCGCGTGGCCTTCCTCGACGGTGGTGACACCGGAGGTCCCGATCCTGTCGAAGGCGTCGGCGATGAGGCCGCCGATCTTCTCGTCGGAGGCGCTGATCGAGGCGACCCGGCGGATGTCCTCGCGGCCGCTCACCGGGATCGAGTGGTTCTTGACGTGGTCGACGGCGGCCGCGACGGCGCGGTTGATGCCGGTGCGCATCGCGATCGGCTCGGCGCCGGCGGCGAGGTTGCGCAGCCCCTCGTTGATCATCACTGAGGCCAGCACCGTGGCCGTGGTGGTGCCGTCGCCGGCGAGGTCGTTGGTCCTGACCGCGACCTCCTTGACCAGCTGGGCGCCCATGTTCGCGTAGGGGTCGCCGAGCTCGATGTCGCGGGCGATGGTCACGCCGTCGTTGGTGACGGTGGGCGCCCCGAACTTCTTGTCGAGAAGCACGTTGCGGCCGGCCGGTCCGAGGGTGATGGACACGGTCTGGGCGAGCGCGGCCGCGCCCCGACGCAGGGCGTCACGCGCCTCGTCCTGGTAGATGAGCCGCTTGGGCGTCTCGAAGGCCATGCCTGTCTAACCTCAGCGAGGGGGGGATGGCGCCGCCGGGCGGCGCGGCCCCCGGGTCGCCCCGGGCCGCACCGCCTGCAGGCGTCCTAGTTCTTCTTGCCGTTCGCGACGATGGCGAGGATGTCCTTCTCGGAGAGGATCAGGTAGTCGACCTCCTCGACCTTGACCTCGCTCCCGGCGTACTTGGCGTAGATCACGCGGTCACCGACCTTCACGTCGAGCTCGACGCGCTTGCCCGCATGCTCGTTGTAGCGTCCGGTGCCGACAGCCTCCACGGTGCCCTCCTGGGGCTTCTCCTTGGCGGTGTCCGGCAGCACGATGCCGCTCTTGGTGACCTCCTCGCGCTCGAGGGGCTTGACGACGACACGGTCGGCGAGGGGACGAAGATTCACGGCCACAGGTTCCTGACCTCCTCCGGACAGCACTTAGCACTCGTCAGCAGAGACTGCTAACACTCTACCGGAGGGAGTGCCAGTGGGGCAAGCCGCGGGGCTCGCCGCGCAGGACCGGAAGCGATCTCGCGTTCTCTCAATCAGCGGCAGCCGCGCGATCGTGTCCGGCGACCGGTCGCCGCTCGGAGCCGGGGGTGCGCACCTCCCGCCCGGCCTCCCGAGTACCCGTGCGCGGAGATGGCCACGATGTCCGTCCTCCAGCTCCAGGACCTGGGTCCGTCGACCGAGCCGAGCATGTCCCCCGACGGCCGCTGGGCCTGGGACGGCGCTCAGTGGCGGCCGCTCTTCACCGCGGAGCCGCGGGTGAGGAGGGTCTCCTATCTCCGCATGACCGCGATCAGCCTGCTGGCGAGCTTCGCCGGCTGCCTGGGCGCCGTCTACATGTGGGAGATCGTCGTCCTCCACTACCTCCGGGGCATCCTCGGCATCCCGATGCCGTGATCCCGGCCGCTCAGCTCCCCACCACGGAGAGCAGGCGATCGGTCCCGTAGGCGAGCAGGAAGCCGACCAGCAGCCCGACCATGGCGAGGTCGTGGCTGCCGAGCTTGCGGCCGGCGTGCTGCAGCTCGCCGATCACGTAGACGATCGCGCCCGCGGCCAGCGCCAGGAAGAGCACCGAGAGGGCGACGCTGGTGAACTGGAAGCCGAGCATCGTGCCCACCAGGGTGGGGCCGCCGCCGATCAGGCCGAGCATCCCCAGCAGCCGCCACGACGGCCGCATGCTCGCGATCGGGCCACAGATGCCGAAGCCCTCGGTGATGTTGTGGAGTCCGAAGCCGATCACCAGCACCCAGAGCAGGTTCTGCTGGTAGCTGCCGGCATGGGCGGCCTGGCCGATGGCCAGGCCCTCGGAGAAGTTGTGGAGGCCGATGCCGACGGCGATGAAGAGGGCGACGCGCACCGCCGGCGCCAGCGGCTCACGCCGCGCCCGGGTGCCCGCGCCCACCGCGGCGGCGGCCATCGCGCCCGGCCCGCTGGGCAGCGGGACGGTCCTCTTCCGTTTGCGCAGCCGCTCGAAGGCGACCAGGCTCAGCATCCCCACCGTCAGGCCGGCGGCGAGCAGGAACCCGTAGCCGATGCCCACGGCGCGGTTCTCGGCGAGCGCGGCGTCGATCTGCGCGGTGGCGTTCTTGATGATGTCGAAGAAGAGGAAGAGCAGGACCCCGACCGAGGCGGCGTTGAGCACCGCCAGCCGGTTGACGGTGGGCCGGCTGCGGGCGATCGGCAGCCCGATGAAGATCGTGAACCCCGCGACGGCACCCAGGCCCGCGGTGGCGGCGAAGTTCATGGCGGACACCTCCTCCTCGCTCCCGCCCGGTGCGGATCCCTCACCCCGAAACCTGGCCTTAGGCCAGCCTAAGTCAAGCGAGGCTTTAGGCTAGCCTAAACGCGGCGGAGACGTCCAGCGGCAGATTCATCCGGCGGCGGCGGGCTGATCAACCCACCGGCCCCTACGCGTACTCGTCGAGGCCGGGGTCGACGCCGAATCCGGCCTCGTCGCCGACCCGCTGCAGCCGGTGCCAGCCGGCGGCGCCGATCATCGCGGCGTTGTCGCCGCAGAGCGAGAGCGGCGGCACCACGATCCGCAGCCCGCCGAGCCGCCTGCTCACCGCGCCCCGCAGCGCCTGGTTGGCTGCCACACCGCCGACCACGGTCACCCGCTCGGCGCCGGTCTGCTCGACCGCCGCCTCCAGCCCGTCGACGAGCTGGTCGATCGCGGCCGCCTGGAACGAGGCGGCGAGGGCGGCGACCACCGCCGGGTCGGCGGGGGTGCCCCGGTCGGTGAGCCCGCCGGCGCCGAGGTCGCGCACCGCGTAGCGCACCGCCGTCTTCAGCCCGCTGTACGAGAAGGCGCCCTCCAGGCGGGTGCGGGGCAGGGGAAAGCGCGCCGGGTCGCCCTCGCGCGCCGCCCGCTCCACCGCCGGACCGCCGGGATACGGGAGCCCGAGCAGCCGCGCCACCTTGTCGAAGGCCTCGCCGACGGCGTCGTCGCGGGTGCGCGCGAGCCGCACCGCCTCGCCGTGGTCGCGGAGCAGCACGCACTCGGTGTGCCCGCCGCTGGCCACCAGCGCGAGGTAGGGGGGCTCGAAGCCGGGCTCCGCCAGCCAGGCGCTGTAGACGTGGCCGGCGAGGTGCGAGACCCCGGCCACCGGCAGCCCCCGGGCCAGCCCCGCCGCCTGGGCCCAGGAGGCGCCCACCACCAGGCAGCCGACCAGGCCCGGCCCGCGGGTGACACCGATCGCGTCGACGTCGTCCCATCCCCCGGGCAGGGCGGCCAGCGCCTCGGCGACGGTGGGACCGATCGCCTCGAGGTGGGCGCGGGCGGCGAGCTCGGGCACCACACCGCCGTGGGGGGCGTGGAGGGCGATCTGCGAGGCGACCACCGAGGAGACGATCTCGCGGCCGTCGCGGAGGACCGCTGCCGCGGTCTCGTCACAGCTGGTCTCGACGGCGAGGAGGTTCAGGGCTACCCCTGCGGATAGTCGGGCAGGGGGGTGCCGTTCAGCCCGGAGACGTCGACGCTCCCCAGCATGGTCACGAAGTTCCGCTTGAACGCGGGGGCGTGGATGCTGTCGCTCCACATGATGATCGCGTCCTCGCCGTTGTCGGTGTAGTAGCCGCGGCGGCGGCCGATGACCTTGAAGCCGAAGGCCTCGTAGAGGCGGATGGCGTGGTCGTTGCTGTTCCGGACCTCGAGGGTGATCCAGCGCGCCCCGAGCACGTAGGCGCGCTGCACCAGGGCGGCGAAGAGCGCCCGGCCGAGGCCGCGGTGCTGGTCACGGGCGCGGACCCCGATGGTGGTGACGTGGGCCTCGTCGCCGACCTTCCAGAGGCCGCCGTAGCCGACGATGTCGCCCTCCCGGCGGAGCACGATGTAGGAGGCCTGGCGGTTCTGCGAGAGCTCGCGGTGATAGGCGTTCTTCGGCCACGGCGTGAGGAAGATCTCGCGCTCGATCGCCTGCACCTGCGCGATGTCCTCCTCGCGCATGCGCTCGATGACCAGACCGGGAATGACCTGCATCTGCTCGCTGATCTGCGACTGACCCTGGAAGCACTATACCCGGCGCACCTCCGCAGGACCCCACGGATCGACGTAGTCCGCGCGCAATCCGGCGGCGGCCAGCGGCGGGGTGGCGAGCGCCTGCGCGGCGGCGGCGGCGAGCGCCCGGAGCGGGTCGCCGGCCAGCGCGCCGAGCGGCGGCGGATCGTCGAGGGTCACCGCGACCGTCCCCTCCGGGAGCCGGACGTCCGCGATCGCCTCCCGCCGCGCCGGCTCCAGCGGCTCCCAGCCGCCCCCCTCGCGGCGGTGCCGGGCGAGGTGCACCCCGCCCCGGCCGGCGGCGGCGACGGCGACCACCTCGACGGCCCCGGGCGGGGCGGCGAAGGCGACGACCTGGAGGGCGCCGGCCCCGTGGAGGGGCAGCGCCAGCGCCTGGGCGACCCCGAGCGCGGCCGCCATCCCGGCGCGCAGGCCGGTGTACGACCCCGGCCCGGTGACCGCGACCACCGCCTCGGGCGGGTGCCGGAGCATCTCCCGGAGCAGCGCCGGCAGGGCGCTGTCGAGGGCCGTGCCCGGCTCCACCCGGCCGTCGAGGAGGGCGCCGCCGGCGTCCGCGACCGCCACCACCAGCCGGCCGCGCGCCGAGCTGTCGATCGCCAGCACCCTCACCCGGGCACGCTCGGGGCGGTGGCGGCGAAGGCCTCGAGCAGCCGCGCCGGGGCGGCGGGGTCGATGGCGATCTCGCGCCGCTGCGTCCCCCGCTCCTCGAGGCTGAGGTGCACCGGGTCGAGCCCGGAGAGGTCGCCGAGCTCGGCCCACTCGATGGCGACGGCGCCCTCGTCGAGCAGCCACTCGAGGTCGAGGCCACGGAGGTCGGCGCCCTCTCCGAGGCGGTAGAGGTCGATGTGGTGGAGGGTGATCCGGCCGCCGCGGTAGACGTGGTGGAGGACGAAGGTGGGGCTCCGCACCGCCTCGGGCGGCACTCCCAGCCCGGTGGCGAGGCCACGCACCAGCCGGGTCTTGCCGGCGCCGAGGTCGCCGTGGAGGGCGATCAGGTCGCCCGGCCGCAGCGCCGCGGCGAGCCCGGCCCCGAGCGCCTCGGTGGCGGCGTCGCCATCGGTGACCCGCCGCGGCCAGCCGGAGGTGGGACGGGGCGGCTGGCTCATGAGAAGTGGCGGGACTGTACCGGCGGCGGGGTCCGCGGCGCGCCCCCCTCGACCAGGCCGACCCCGGCGCCTTCGCGGAGCACCCCGACCTCGGTGAGCGGCGCCAGCCCGGCCGGCCATCCGGCGATCACCCGGGCGAGCACCTCGGCGGGGGCGGCGACCAGCAGCTCGAAGTCCTCGCCGCCGCCGAGGGCGAGCTCGCGCCAGTCCTCGGGGAAGGCCTCGCGGAGGCCGGGAGCGAGGGGCAGCGCCTCGGCGACGATCTCGGCCCGGCAGCCGCTGGCGGCGGCGGTGCGCCCGGCGTCGACGAGCAGCCCGTCGCTGAGGTCGCCGGCGCAGCGCACCCCGAGCGCCGCCAGCCGCCGTCCCTCGGCGACCCGGGCGCGGGGGCCCAGCTGGGCGTCGAGCCAGCCGCGCACCCGCTCCGGCGCCGCCCCGGCGGGAGCGCCCCCGGACAGCACCCGCAGCCCGGCGGCGGCGCCGCCCAGGCTGCCGGTCACCGCGAGCCGGTCGCCGGCGCGGCCGCGGTCGCGGCGGAGGACGCGTTCGGGCTCGACCCAGCCGCCGGCGCAGACGTCGACGACCAGCGGGCCGCGGATGCCGCTGAGGTCGCCGCCGACCAGGCTGCAGCCCTGTTCCGCCGCCGCCTCGCGCAGCCCCAGGGCGAGGGCGAGCACGTCGTCGAGGAGGGTGGCGGCGGGGGCGCAGACGGTGGCGGTGCACCACGCCGGCACCGCCCCCATCGCGGCGAGGTCGCTGAGCGCCACCTCGAGGCAGCGGCGGCCGAGCCGGTGCGGGGTGATCCACTCGCGGCGGAAGTCCTCGCCCTCGACGAGCGCGTCCTGGCTGACCACCACCGCCATCCCCGCCGGCGGCTGCCACACCGCGGCGTCGTCCCCGGGGCCGACGAGCACGCCCTCGCCGGCGGTGCCGCCCGCGACCAGGCGCGACAGCACCCCGTCCTCCCCCACCTCGCCGAGGGTCGGCCCCGGCTCGTCGAAGCGGCGCTCCCGCAGCCAGGCGGTCAGGAGCCGACCGTGCCCGGGCGCGGGCTCGAGGCCACCGCCTCCAGGCTGATCGAGGCCCGGCCGGCGAGGTGGGCGCGGCGGCCGGCGGCGACCGCCTCGGCGAAGGCGCGGGCCATCTCCGGGGGGTTCTGGGCGCGGGCGATGGCGGTGTTCACCAGCACCGCGGCGGCGCCCCACTCCAGGCAGCGGGCCGCCTCGCTGGGCACGCCCAACCCGGCGTCGATCACCACCGGCACCGAGACCCGCTCGATGATCAGCTTGATGTTGAGCGGGTTCTGGATGCCGAGGGTGGTGCCGATCGGGGCCGCGCCGGGCATCACCGCGGCGGCTCCCGCCTCCTCGAGGCGGAGCGCCAGGACCACGTCGTCGCTGCAGTAGGGCAGCACCGTGAAGCCGTCCTCCACCAGCGCCCGGGTGGCCTCGAGGGTGCCGACGGGATCGGGGAGCAGGGTGCGCTCGTCGCCGATCACCTCCACCTTGATGAGGTCGCTGAGGCTGGCCGCCCGGGCGAGGTGGGCGAGGCGCACCGCCTGGGCGACGGTGGTCGCGCCGGCGGTGTTGGGGAGCAGGGTGTAGCCGCGGAGGTCGATCTCCTCGAGCTCGTTGCGGCCGCCGCCGTCGAGGGCGAGCCGGCGGATGGCGAGGGTGATCATCTGCGGCCGCGCCGCCTCCAGGCACTCGCGCAGCACCGCGTCGGAGGGGAAGCGGCCGGTGCCGTGGATGAGGCGGTTCTCGAGGACGGCGCCGCCGATCTCCAGGCGGTCGGCGGCGGGGGTGGTCACGGCCATGTCGGCACCTCTGAGAATGGACGGCGGCCGCCTAGCCGCCGCCGACGAGCTGGACGATCTCGACCTCGTCGCCGGCGCCGAGCACGGCGGACTCGTGGTCGCCGGCGCGCAGCACCCGGCGGTTGTGCTCCACCACCACCCGGCGGGGCTCGATCCCGAGCCGCTGGAGGAGCGCGGCCAGGGTGCTGCCGGGGTCGACCTCGGCGGGGTCGCCGTTGAGGGTGATGGGGACGCTCACGCGGCCACCGCGGAGCACACCGAGGCGTGGAGGTCGCGGGCGGCCGCGGTGGGGTCGGCGGCGGCGCTCACCGCGCGCACCACCGCCACCGAGCGTGCCCCCGCGGCCAGCACCGCGGCCACGGTGGCGGCGTCGACCCCGCCGATCGCCACCCAGGGGATGCGCAGCCCGGCGGCGGCGACCGCGCCCACCAGCTCGAGGCCGACGGCGGGGCGCCCGGGCTTGGTGGGGGTGGCCCACACCGGTCCGACGCCGATGTAGTCGGCGCCCTCGGCCTGGGCGGCGAGCGCCTGGCCGAGCGAGTGGGTGGAGCGGCCCACCAGCCCCGCGGGCCAGAGCCGGCGGGCGGCCGCCACGGGCAGGTCGTCCTGGCCGAGGTGGACGCCGTCGGCGCCCGCGGCCATGGCGATGTCGAGCCGGTCGTTGACCACCAGGAGGGTGTCGCCACCGGGGGTGACGATCTCCCGGCAGCGCTCGGCGAGGCGCAGGGTGAGCCGCGCCTCCTCGCCCTTGCGGCGCAGCTGCACCACCTCGGCGCCGGCGTCACAGGCGGCCCGCACCGTCGCCAGCACCCGCTCCGGCGGGTCGGTCGCGGCGGTGATCACGTACAGGCGCACCCGCGCGAGGCGCTCGGCGGCGGCGGTGCGGTCGGTGGTGTGCTCGGGGATGACGGACACAGGGTCAGGCCGATGATACGCGGTCGGCTCGCTCCAACCGCGGCACCGGAACGGCGCCGGCGACGTGCAGCTCCCCCAGCTGCAGGGCCTCGCCGCAGGCGTCGCAGCGGAGCACCGGCTCGAGCGCCGCACCGCAGGCGGGATGGCTGACCCGAACCGGCGGGCCCGCGGCGGTCGGCATCCAGCGGTCCGCCCACCGGGCCATCAGCATCATCACCGGGAAGAAGGCCAGGCCCTTCTCGGTGAGGCGGTACTCGTGGATGCCGGCCCGCACCCCCGAGGGCGCGCGCCGCAGCACCCCCAGCTCGACCAGGAGGCGCAGCCGCTGGGTCAGCAGCGTCGGCGGCACCCCGAGGTCGCGCTGGAACTCGATGAAGCGGCGGGTGCGCAGGAAGGCGGCGGCGAGCATCACCGTGATCCAGCGGTCGCCGAGCAGCGCGATGGTCTCGGCGAAGGGCGGCGCCGGGCCCGAGGGCGCGCCGCCGTGGCGGGAGCGCCGCCACGGCCGGGGCGGCGCGTTGCATTCGACGGCGACGCCCGGAGACCGCTCCGCCGCGGTGTCGTGGGCGCTGACCGCGGTGCCGCAGGCAGCGCAGGCGAGCCGCGGCCGGACCGGGCTGCCGCAGCGGTCGTGGACGAGGTCGGGAGGGGTCGCCGCCCCGCCGCTCCCCCAGCGCCGCTCCCAGCCCCAGATCGCGACCAGCAGCGACCAGAGCTCGAGGCCGGCCTCGGTGAGCAGGTACTCGTGCCGCTCCGGCGCGGTGCGGTAGGGGACGCGGCGGAGGATGCCGGCGCCGACCAGGTCGCGGAGCCGCCGGGCGAGCACCGGGTCGGAGATGCCGAGCGAGTCGCGCCAGCCGCCGAAGCGGCGGGTGCACCGCAGGAAGGCGTCGCGGAGGATGAGCAGCGTCCAGCGGTCGCCGAGCACCCCGATGGCCCGCCCGATGGAACTGGCGCCCGCGTCGCCACCGTCCTGCGTCGAGGCGACCGGCGGCGGCGGCATGGTCAGGCCAGACTACATCGACCGTCGGTGGCGGGCC
>DASXNK010000162.1 GCA_036495095.1 Candidatus Dormiibacterota bacterium
TCGCGGTACCGCTCTCCTCGAGGCGGCTGCCGTCGGCGATCAGCACCGCCCGGGAGACCGGGTTCATCGCCTCCCGCCAGCTCCGCAGCACCCGGCGGCGGAAGCCCTCCTCGCGGTCGGCGCCGGCGGGGATGGCGAGCACCAGCGAGCGGTCGGGATGGGCGACGAGCAGGGGTCCGCCGGCCTTCTCCACCAGCGCCCGCATCACCTCCGGGACGGTCAGCACGCTGCCCTGGAAGAGCGGGTCGGAGCCCATCCGCCAGCCGTCCCGGGCCACCCTCCCGGCGGCGCGGATGCGCTCCGGCAGGGCGGCGAAGCGCGCCGCGGTGTTGGCGTCGGCGGCGCGGCGCACCTCCTCCTCGCCGTGGCCCGACCACTCCTCGCGGGGCACGCCGCGCATGTACGAGCCGGGCAGGGCCTCGGCGAGGAAGGCCACCAGGTCGGCGCCGAGGGGCACGGTGAGCAGCTCGGCGGCACGGCTGAAGTCGGCGAGGTGGTCGCGGCTGCGCACGCACCAGAGCAGCCGGCCGAGGCCGGGGCCGCCCCCGTTGCCGCCCGAGGCCGGCGCCCCCGGGGTGAGCCGCGCCTCCGAGGTGCGGACGAAGCCGGCGATCAGCGTGGCGGTGCTCTCGGGCCGGCGCAGCACCTCGAGGTGGAGGGGGCCGAGGGGCAGCATCACGTCGACCGAGGGGCCCCGCAGCCGGAGCGCGAGGCGGGCCGGATCGGCCTCCACCTCGAGGTTCGGGTGGCGCGCCGCGAACTGCAGGCGCAGCCGCTCCGCGAAGGCGGTGCGATCCGCGAGATCGTCTGCGGGGGTCACGTGGCGGGAGTCTGCCGCACCGGGACGGGCGCCTGGGGTCAGGCGGCCCTGCCGCGCTGGGAGACGTAGTCGATGAGGATGTAGTCGCCGAGCCGGTCGGGGCTGATGAAGAAGGCGCGCCCGCGGTTGAGGCGGGTCATCTGCTTGACGAACTGCACCAGGTGGTAGTTCGACTCGAGCATGAAGGTGTTGATCGTGATGTGGTCGCGGGTGCAGCGCTGCACCTCGACCAGGGTCTTGTGGAAGGTCTCCGGCAGCGGCGGGTAGAAGAACACCGCGTGGGAGCCCTCCATGTGCGCGGTGGGCTCGCCGTCGCTGACGATGATGATCTGCTTGTTGGCGCCGGGGTGGCGGCCGAGCAGGTGGCGCGCGAGCATCAGCCCGTGCTGCATGTTGGTGCCGTACACGTACTCGGTGTAGGTGAGCTGGGGCAGCGTCGCCGGCGGGATCACCCGGGCGTAGTCGCTGAACCCCACGATGTGCAGGGTGTCGCGCGGGAACTGGGTGCGGATCAGCGAGTCGAGCGCCAGCGCCACCTTCTTGGCGGCGTAGAAGTAGCCCCGCAGCGGCATGCTCCGGCTCATGTCGAGCATCAGCACCGTGCAGGAGCGGGCGGTGGCGTCGCTGCGGTGCACCTCGAAGTCCTCGGGGGCCAGCCGCGGCGTCGGCCGCAGCACCCCGGCGCTGCGCGGCGCGCCCCGCAGCTCGGAGGCCTCGCGGCGGACCGCGTTCATCACCGTCTTCTCGACGTCGAGGGCGAAGGTGTCGCCGAACTCGTAGGGCTTGCTGTCGTCGCTGCGCTCGCCGCCGTGGCCCGCGGCGTGCAGCTCGTGGTTGCCGAAGCGATCGCGCTTGAGCCGGCTGAAGAGGTCGCCGAGGGCCTTCTGGCCGATCCGCCGCATCCCCCGGGCGGTGAGCTGGAGGTTGCGCCCGTCACGCTGCACCAGGCCGCTCTCCTCGAGCTTGCGGAGCATCCGCTGGAGCTGGTCGTGGCTGGCGGCGGCGTCCTCCCCGAGCAGCTCGCGGAGCTGCTCGCGGCTCTCGGCGTCGAGGTCGTGGCCGCGGTAGGCGTCGCGCAGCGACTGCTCCAGCCGCTCCATCGACTGCAGCCGGCCCATCAGGTCCATGGCCTCGTCCAGGGGCAGCTCCTCGCCGCCGAAGAACGAGTACCGGTTGCCCAGCCGCTGCCGCGGCGAGAGCAGCTCCAGCGCCCCGGCGAGCTGTGAGAGCTCGGCCTGCAGCTCGGCGTCGCCGAACGCCGACTCCATCAGCTCGCCGAGCTGGCGGCGCATCTCCGGTGAGAGCGACTGCATCAGCGAGTCCATCCGGGCGAGCTGCCGCTGCAGCTGCTCGAGGAACTCCTCGAAGGTCGGGGGCGCGTCGGGGAACATCCGGCCCCACCTGCGCAGGAACGCCTGGTAGTGGGCCTGGAGCTGCTCCGGGGGGATGCCCTCGAGGCGCTCGCGCATCAGCGCGTTGAGGTCGTGGATCATCTCCCGCAGCACCGACATGTCCTGCCCGGACATCTGCTGCAGGCGCTCGGACATCTCCTTGAAGTGGGTGTCGACGATGCCCTTCTTCAGCTCCTCGAGCAGCTTCTGGAAGGCCTGCTCGGCGCGGGGGTCCATGAACTCGTACTGCTGCAGCTCGCGGATGGCGCCGGCGGGCTCCTCGGGGAGCTTGTCGAGGGTCTCGCGCCGGGTCTTCGCCACCCGCTCCAGCACCCGGCGGGCGCTGTCGTCCGAGGCCTGCTCGAGGCGCTCGCCGATGCCCTGGCGCTCGGTGCGCAGCACCGCGTCGAGCTTCTCCCTGATGTCCTTGAAGATGCCGTCGAGGTTGAAGCGCTCCAGCTGCTGCTGACGGCGGCGGCGGAGCTGCTCCATCATCTCCTCGATCCCGAGCAGCCGCTTGCCGCCCTTGTCGCGCCAGCCCTGGCTGAGCAGCCGGCGCAGCGCCGAGTCGAAGTCCCAGCCGTGGAAGACGTCCTCGCTGAGCCGCGAGAAGAGCTCCTCGACGTCGGGGCCCAGCGGGTCCTGGGTGCCGTCCCAGGAGGCGAAGCGTCGCGGCCGGAAGTCGGGGTTGCTCATCCGCCGTAGATCGCGCTGCCGTCGACCGGCGTCTTGTTCAGCCGCTTGCTGAGGTGCAGGCCCTCGAGCACGAACTCCAGCGCCGCCGCCTGAGAGGCGGGGGTCGAGGGCTCGTCGAGCTTGGTCAGCACCCGCTCCAGCCCGCCGAGGTCGCGCACCACCGGCAGGTAGGTGTCGGCCACGGCCGCGTCGCTGACCTCGACGGTGAAGCCGCTGCGGTCGAACCGCTGCACCACGTCCGCGAACTCCTGCACCGTGAAGTGGCGCCGGAAGACGTTGCTGGTGGCGGTGCGGATGATCTTCTCGAAGACCGCGGTGTCGTCGCCCTCCTCCCAGGTCTCCAGCTCCAGCTTGCCCGAGCTGGACGCGACCAGCGAGGGCAGGTCGCTGATCCGCGGCACCGCCTCCTTCTCGCCCCTGCGGATGGCGCGCCGCAACGCGTTGCTCGCGAGGTTCTCGTAGTTGGCGATGCTGACCCGAACCGAGACCCCGCTGCGCTGGTTCACCTGGGGGCTGCGCCGGGCCAGGTGGGTGATCTCGGCGATGATCTCCTTCATGTAGGCGGGCACGCGCACGTCGGCGGGCGAGTCCTCGAAGACGGTGTGCTCCTGCTCGACGATGGCGATCTCGTGCTCGATGGTGCGCGGGTAGTGGGTGCGGATCTGCGCCCCGAAGCGGTCCTTGAGCGGGGTGATGATCCGCCCGCGGTTGGTGTAGTCCTCGGGATTGGCGGTGGCCACCACGTAGACGTCGAGGGGCAGGCGGATCCGGTAGCCGCGGATCTGGACGTCGCGCTCCTCGATGACGTTGAGCAGGCCCACCTGGATGCGCTCGGCGAGGTCGGGAAGCTCGTTGATCGCGAAGATGCCGCGGTTGGTGCGGGGCACCAGCCCGAAGTGGATGGTGAGCTCGTCGCTGAGGTAGCGGCCCTCGGCGACCCGGATGGGATCGACCTCCCCGATGAGGTCGGCGATGCTGGTGTCGGGGGTCGCGAGCTTCTCCGAGTAGCGGCGCTCCCGCCCGATCCAGGTGATCGCGGTGCCGTCGCCGTGGTCGGCGACCAGGTCCCGGCAGCGCCGGCAGATCGGCGCGTAGGGGTCGTCGTTGATCTCGCAGCCGGCGATCGCGGGGATGTGGTCGTCGAGCAGCGAGATCAGAGCGCGCACCAGGCGGGACTTGGCCTGGCCGCGCTCACCGAGCAGGACGATGTCCTGGCCGGCGAGGATTGCGTTCTCCAGCTGGGGGAGGACGGTGTCGTCGTAGCCCCGGATGCCGGGGAAGAGCGGCTCGCCTGAGCTCAGCTTGCGGATCAGGTTGCGGCGCAGCTCCGCCTTCACGGAGGTGACACCGTACTCCGAGCGCCGCAGGTCGCCGACGGTCTGCGGAAGAGTGGCCATCCCCGTGAGCGTACACCTGTTGGCAAGATCGATCCCGGCCCCGAACCGGTCAGGCGGGCACCACGCCGGCCGCCCGGCGGAGCCGGGTGGTCTCGCGCATGCGCCCGACCAGGCGGTCGGCGATGCTCGGGTCCTGCCCGAAGTGGAGGTGCAGGAAGGAGGCCACCAGGTCGCCCTCGACCCAGCCCTCGCAGCCGAGCGGCTCGCCGTCGGAGTCGTGCACCGACCAGGCGGGGCGGGGGCGGCTGCCCTCGAAGGTGCCCGGGCCGACCAGCGAGCAGGCGTGGTACTCGTGGCCGCGCAGCCGCCCGCCGGCGGCGCCGAGCATGCAGTCCTCCATCAGCCGCAGGGTGCGATAGCCGGCCCGGGGCGTCGCCGAGCGGGTGGCCACCTCGACCGGGACCAGCCCGGCCATGTCGTGGAGGTTGCCGTCGGCGGTGCGCAGCGAGCGGCCGAGCAGCATCAGGCCGCCGCACTCCGCGTAGATCGGCAGCCCCTGGGCGTGGACCCGGCGGAGGGCCTCGAAGAGGCCGTGGTTGGAGCTGAGCCGGGGAGCGAAGACGTCGGAGAAGCCGCCGCCCAGGTAGAGGCCGTCGAGGTCGCGGGGCAGGGTCTCGTCGAGCGGCGAGAAGGGGACGATCTCCGCGCCCGCCTCCTGGAGCAGCTCGAGGTTCTCCGGGTAGTAGAAGCAGAAGGCGTCGTCGTAGGCCACCCCGAGGCGCACCCGCTCGCCCTCGGCGGCGGGCGGCGCCGGGCCCACGCCGGGGAGCGGGTCGGCGGCGGCCATCAGCCGTTCGATGAGCTCGAGGTCGCAGTGGCGCTCGACGGCGTCGGCGACCTGCTCGATGGCGGCGTCGATGCGCGGCGCCTGGGCCACCGGCAGCAGCCCCATGTGCAGCTCGGGGATGCCGCACGCCTTGTCGGCGGGCAGCGCGCCGAGCACCGGGAGGGTGGCGTAGCCCCAGACCGCGTCCTCGACGAGGCGGCGGTGGTGGTCGCTGGCGACGTTGTTGAGCATCACCCCGATCAGCCGCAGCCGGGGGTCGAGCTGCCGCACCCCGAGGGCGATGGCGGCGGCGGTCTCGCCGATGGCCGCGGCGTCGATGACCAGGATCACCGGGGAGCGGGCGATCCGGGCCAGCTCGGCGGTGCTGCCCGGGAACGGGTAGGCGCCGTGCTCCTCGCCGGGGCCACGGCCGTGGCCGTCGTAGATGCCGTTGGCCCCCTCGATGACCGCGCAGTCGGAGCCGAGGGCGCCGCGGGCGAGCGAGCGGCGCACCCCCTCGTCGCCGAGCATCCACGCGTCGAGGTTGCGGCAGGGACGGCGGCTGGCGTGGGCCAGGTACGCGCAGTCGAGGAAGCCGGGACCCACCTTGTAGGTCTGCACGCTGCGACCCCTGCGGCGGAGCGCGGCGACCAGGCCCAGCGTCACCGTGGTCTTGCCGGTGCCCGCGCACACCCCCGCCACGACCAGCCGGGGGAGGGTCACCTCGTCGTACATCCGCGTCTCCGGACTCGCCACTGCGCGGCCCGCGTCCTTCCCCCACGCTCCGGACGCCGGCCCCGAGTGACGCTAGCACCGAGGCCGGAGGCTGTAAAGCAAGAACGCGTCACAACTACCCGCAAACGCCGCCTGGAGCCCGTACCATGACGAGCATGAGGGGAGCCGCGCCGATGCGCGTGATGATCGGGGCGACGGTGCTTCTGCTGCTGGGGGGGTGCGGACGCCCCGAGACCACGGCCACCACCGTCACTGCCCAGCTGCCCTCGGTGCACGCCCCGGCGAGCCCGGACGCGGTCCCGATGAGCCCCGCCCCGGTGGCGCCGCCGGCCCCGCTGGTCGACTCCGCGCTGAGCCTGACCGCCCCGCCGCAGCCGGTTCCGATCCGCTTCCGCGCCCCCAGCGTGGGCATCGACACCCCGATCCTCGCCGTCGGCCGGACCGCCACCGGGTCCATGGACGCCCCCGAGGGGCCGGCCACCTCACCGAACTGGCAGGAGTCCTTCTGGTACCGCGGCGGCTCCGAGCCCGGCCAGCAGGGCACCACCACGATCGCCGGCCACGTCGACGACGTGCTCGGCCGCCCCGCCGCCTTCTGGAACATCCGCCAGCTCAAGCCGGGCGACGTCGTCGAGATCGCCGACCAGCGCTCCGGCGGGCACTCCCGCTACCGGATCACCGACGCCGCCGTGTACAGCTACGCGCAGGCGAACTCGCCGGACCTGCTCCAGCGGCTCTACGGCGACGCCGCGTACAACGGCGATCCCACCCAGCGCAACCTGGCCGCCGACGCGGTGAGCCGGATCAGCATCATCACCTGCACGGGCACCTTCCACCGCGGCTCGAGCTTCGGCTACGACCACCGCTTCATCGCCTTCGGCATCCTGGTCCCCGACGACCTCGGCCCGGCGGCGACCATCCCCCCCTCCGACCTCCACCTGTTCTAGCCGGCCGGCGAGGCTAGGCGGCGCCGAGCCACGCCCACACCGAGGCCTCGATGCGGGTGGCGATCTTCTGGTAGCCCCGGGCGTTGCCGTGGATCCAGTCGGTCCGGTCGGCGGCGGTGAAGCCGTGCTCCACGTCGAGAAGCAGGCCGGCGTGGTACTGACGGGCCAGGCCGGCCAGCGCCGCATCCCAGGCGGTGGTGTAGACCTGGGCGACCTGCCCCGGCGGCAGCGGGCCGCACGGCTGGATGGTGCAGTCGACGTGGGTGCCGACCAGGAGGATGGGCACGCGCGCGGCGGCGATCCTGCCGAGCAGCAGCCGGAGGTCGGCCACCGTCTGGGCGATCGGATAGCCGCGCATCGCCTCGGTGGTGCCGAACATGACCACCATCAGCCGGGGATGGAGCCGGAGCAGGCCGGGGAGCTGGAGGGCGACCGGCCGCGGGTGGTTGGGCTCGGAGGCGGGATCGACCATCTCGTGAGCGCTGGTGCCGCTGATCCCCGCGTTGACCACCGGGACGCCGAGGTCGCGCGCCATGTCCCAGGGGTAGCTGCGGGCGGGTGCCGGACCGTAGACGGCGGAGGTCGTGCCCGTCCCCCAGCCGTAGGTCAGGCTGTCGCCGATGGCCACGATCGGGCCGGTTCCGGCGAGGGTGAGGGCGGGGGTGGGCGTGGGCACCGGGGTCGGCACCGGGGTGGGGACGGGGGTCGGCACCGGCGTCGGCGCGGGGGTCGGCAGCGGCGTCGGCAGCGGGGTCGGCAGGGCCGTCGGCACGAAGGCCTGCGAGGCCGCCGCACCCGAGCAGGCCGACAGGAGGACCGCGGTCACGAGCAGGGCGACGGTGGACGGCAGGCGCATCGGGATCTCAGCAGGAGGGCACGCGACCGGGGAGGAGGTCGGCACCGAGGGGTCCGTCGAACCCATGAAACCATGCGCGGGATCCCAGCGGTCGCCGGTCACGAGCCGGACCCGGGCCGGTCGCGAATCGATGACCGCCGGGGGTGGTCTGGCTAGGCGGAGCCGAGCCTCGCCCACACCCCGGCCTCGATGCGGGTCGCCATCTTCCGGTAGCCCCGGGCGTTGCAGTGGAGCCAGTCGGTCCGGTCCGCGGCGGTGAGGCCGCGCTGCACGTCGAGCACCAGGCCGGCGTGGTACTGGATCGCGAGCCCGGACAGCGCCGCGTCCCAGGCGGTGGTGTAGTTCTGGGCGACCGCCCCCGGCGGGGGCGGAGAGCACGCCTGGACGGTGCAGTCGACGTGGGTGCCGACGAGGACGATGGGCACGTGCGCGGCGGCGATGGTGCCGAGCAGCTGCCGGAAGTCGGCCACCGTCCGGGCGATCGGCCAGGCGCGGTTGGCCTCGGTGGTGCCGAACAGGACCACCATCAGCCGGGGATGGAGCCGGAGCAGGGCGGGGAGCTGGAGAGCGAGCGGCCGGGGGTGGTCGGCCTCGGAGGCGGGATCGAGCACCTCGTGAGCGCTGGTCCCGCTGATGCCCGCGTTGACCACCGGGACGCCGAGGTCGCGCGCCATGTCCCACGGATAGCTGTGAGCGGGTGGCGGACCGTAGTAGGCGGCGGTCACCCCGTTCCCCCAACCGTAGGTCAGGCTGTCACCGAGGGCCACGATCGGACCGGTCCCCGCCAGGATGGGAGCGGGGGTGGGCGTCGGCACCGGGGTGGGGACGGGCGTCGGCACCGGCGTCGGTGCCGGGGTCGGCAGCGGGGTGGGCAGGGCCGTCGGCAGCGGGGTCGGCACGAAGGCCTGCGAGGCCACCGCGCCCGAGCAGGCCGACAGCAGGACCGTGGTGAGGAGCAGGGCGGCGGTGGGCAGCAGGCGCATGGGATCTCAGCAGCGGGGGGAGGCGGTCGGCAATGAGGGGTCCGCCGGACAGATGAACGATGTGCGGGACAGGAGCGCAGACCGGTCACGACCAGGACCCGGGCCGGTCGCGAAACCATGACCGCCGGCGGCAGGTCGCACCGCGCTCAGCGCAGTATCGCCCGCACCGCGGTCTCGATGCGGTTCGCCATCAGCTGGTAGCCCTGTGCGTCGCAGTGGATCCAGTCGGTCATGTCCGCCGCGGTGAAGCCGTGCTCGACGTCGAGGACCAGGCCGGCGTGGTACTCGGTGGCCAGCGCGGTGAGCGGGGCATCCCACGCGGTGGTGTAGACCTGGGCGGCGGGATCCGATGGCCCATGCGGCCCCTGGCACGGCTGGACGGTGCAGTCGACGTGGGTGCCGACCAGGACGATGGGCACGTGCGCCGCGGTGATCCGGTCCAGCAGCAGCCGGAGGTCCGCGTCGGTGCGGGCGATCGGCCAGCCGCGGTTGGCCTCGTTGGTGCCGAACCCGACCACCATCAGCCGGGGGTGCAGGGCGAGGAGCGCGGGAAGCTGGAGGTTGACGGGACGCGGATGGTTGGCCTCCGAGGCGGGATCCAGCACCTCGTGGGCGGTGGCCCCGCTGATCCCCGCGTTGACCACCGGGATGCCGAGGTCGGTGGCCATGTCCCATGGATAGCTGTGGGCGGGTGCCGGACCGTACTCGGCGGCGGTGACCCCCGTCCCCCACCCGTAGGTCAGGCTGTCGCCGAGGGCGACGATCGGGC
>DASXNK010000163.1 GCA_036495095.1 Candidatus Dormiibacterota bacterium
GGCGCAGGCCGCAGAGCGCCAGCTGCAGCACCATCGCCCCCGCGGCCAGCCGGAGGGTGGGCGCGAGCCGGCGCGGCCAGACCAGGTAGGCGAGGTAGAGCTGGGGGACCAGCAGCAGGAAGTAGAGGTGGCCGCCGCCACCCAGCAGCCAGCCGCCCACCTCCCCGCGGCCGATGTCCCCGGTGAGCCAGAGCCCGACGGCGAGGTAGATCGGCGCCCAGACCAGGAAGGGGAGGAGGGTGCGGCGCAGCCGCCGGCGGAGGAAGCCGCCGGGCCGCTCGGGGGGGCCGTCGCGCAGCCCCAGGAGCAGCCCGGAGAGCACCACGAAGGCGGGCACGCAGAAGCGGGAGGCGAGGTCGACCCACGCCCAGGTCCGAAGGTCGGCGCCGCTGTCCTGGAGTGGCCAGTGGCAGGTGTGCACCACCACCACCGCCACCGCGGCGAGGGCGCGGAGCGCGTCGGCCCCCTCGAGCCGGAGATGCGCCGGCGGTGCGCCGGACTCCTCTCCGGATGCCGTTGTCCCAGGTTTCTTGATAGTGAGCAAGTAGGGAATACTACACAGGCGGGTGGCGAGCAGCCATCCGGGTGATCCCGCGAAGATCCCGGAGACGGACCCTGATCCTGGAGTGTGGCGGCGCCGGCACCGCCGGCGGTCGTCCCCGCTTCAGGATGCGAGCGGGGGGTCGATCTCCACGCCGGCCCTCTCCGTCGAGAAGCCGATGTGGCCGGCGAGGAGCGCGGCCTCGGGGAGCGGGCCGGTGTACTCCCAGGCGACGTCGCGTCCGGCCTCGCCGGCGCCGCGCACGGAGAGGTGGGCGGCGGTGCCCATGTAGGCGGAGACGGTCCGGGTGTCGCTGGGCTCGAGCAGCCCGGTGTCGACGTCCTCCCGGGGCAGGTAGGCGCGCGGGGGAACGCCGGTCTCGAAGACCAGCAGCGGCCGGGACGACTCCGCGAGCAGCCGCCCCTCCAGGGCGACCCGCACCCGGCGCCGGCTGGGGCGCACGTCGACGCGGTGATAGGGGTCGCGGAGATGGCCGATCACCTCCTCGTCCTCCTCGTACCAGTGGTCGAGGCGGTCCCAGTACACGGCGGCGTGGCCGGAGATCGGCGGGCAGCCGGGCAGCGGCGCGGGATAGCTCCAGACCGCGTTCTCGACGGTGCGGCCGGGCAGCCGGATCGAGCGGTAGGAGGCGACGCCCTTGAACGGGCAGGTGGTGTGGTGGTCGGTGGCGACCAGCAGGTCGGCGCGGAGGTCCGGCTCCGGGACGTAGAGGACGGGGAGCAGGCCGGTCTCGTGGAGGAGCATGCCGGCCTCGGTGTCGAGCAGGGTCTCCCCGCCGATCTCGCCCCGGATCCGGCGGCGGTGGGGCTCCCAGTAGAGGGCGTGCCCCGGGTGGGCGCCGAGATCCAGGTTGGCGACGCCGGCGGGCCTGCCGCTCAGCGGTCCCCCGCCCCGGGTCAGCGACATGCCCAGCCCTCCAGCGCGGGCCGGCTACCGCCTGCGGTTCCTCCCGCCCTCGAGGAGCGAGCGCCAGCCCCGGACGTTGATGTTCACACCATAGCGGCGGGCCGCCGCCCGGATGCGGCGCCAGGCGGCGTCGCGCTCCGCGTCGGTCACGTCCTTGACCTGGTCGAAGCGGGCGACGGCATTGCGGACGTGGGTGGCGTCGGTGAGCGGCTCCTTGCGCTGCCTGGGGAAGGCGAAGCTCTCGCGGTCGAGGCGGTTGCGCTGCCGGGTGGGCAGCGGGTGGCTGCTGGTCGACATCGACAGTACCTCGTAAAGTGGTATCGACACTCTCAATACTAGCCCACCGTGCTCGATCCCGCAGACGGCCGGCGGCCGGAACCGTTCATGATCGTGGTCGCGACTGTTCACTATGGAGAACGGCATGGCCCCCCCGCGCATCGCCGGATTCCGGCTCGGCATCTACGTGTTCAAGGACGCGGAGATCGTCGATTTCGCCGCACCCCACGGCGTCTTCTCGGTGGCCCGGCGCTTCGACCCCGAGCTCGACGCGTTCCTCATCGCCGACGCGATGCGCCCGGTGCAGGCGCAGGCGGGGTTCACCGTCCTGCCCAACTACAGCTTCGACGACCGCCCGGCGATGGACGCCTTCCTCATCCCCGGCGGTTTCGGCACCCGCCAGGAGCTCCACAACCGGCGGCTCCACGAGTTCGTCGCCTCGCTGCCGGAGAGCACGCTGCTGACCAGCGTCTGCACCGGGTCCTGGATCTACGGGCTGATGGGTCTGCTCGACGGGCTCCCCGCCACCAACCGCAAGGAGCCGGACCGGGTCGAGGCCGGAGGCGCCGGCATGGTCCCGCTCGACCGCCTGGCGAAGCTCGCGCCCGCCTGCCGGATCAGCCGTGCCCGGGTGGTCGACGCCGGCCGGATCATCACCGCCGGGGGGATCACCTCGGGGATGGAGATGGGCTTCCACCTGCTCCGCCGTGCCGGCTGGGATGAGCCGCTGATCGCCGAGGTGGCCCGGGTGATGGAGTACTCGGCCGCCTACGACCTCTACCGCGACGACGTCGAGACGGCGGTGCCCGCCCGGGCGTAACCGGCGGCGGCCGATCTGCGACCATCGCGCGCCATGGCACCCCCGCTGCGCGGCGTTCTCGTCCTCGCCCTCGAGCAGGCGGTCTCGGGCCCGCTGGCCAGCCGGCTGCTGCTCGACCAGGGGGCGACGGTGGTGAAGGTGGAGCGCCCCGGCGCCGGCGACTTCGCCCGCCACTACGAGCACCACTCCGCCGGGGTGAGCAGCTACTTCGCCTGGCTGAACCACGGCAAGCAGTCGGTCGCCCTCGACCTCAAGACACCGCACGGGCGCGACATCGCCCACGCCCTCGCCGCCGAGGCCGACGTGGTGGTTCAGAACTACGCGCCGGGAGCGGCGGCGCGGCTGGGGCTGGGGCCGCGGCAGCTGCGGCGGCGGCGGCCGGAGCTGGTCTACGGGTCGATCAGCGGCTACGGCGAGCGCGGCCCGTACACCGAGCGCAAGGCCTACGACCTGCTGGTGCAGGCCGAGGCGGGGGTGATCGCCGTCACCGGCGAGCCGGGCCGCCTGGCCAAGGCGGGGGTCTCGCTCTGCGACATCGCCTCCGGCACCGCGCTGGCGACCGGCATCCTCGGCGCGCTGGTGGCGCGCGGCGCCGGGCGGGGCGGGGCGACCCTGTCGGTGTCGATGTTCGAGGCCACCCTCGACTGGACCGCTCCCACCCTCGGGCTCTACCTGTCCACCGGGGTCGAGCCGGCGCCGGTCGGCCTCCACCACCTCCATGCCGCCCCCTACGGCCCCTTCCCCTGCGGCGACGGCGGCCTGCTCGTCCTCTGCGCCCAGCACGACCGGGAGTGGCGCGACCTCTGCCTGCGCGCCTTCGACCGTCCCGACCTCGCCGCCGACGAGCGCTTCCTCACCACCGAGGGGCGGATGCGCCACCGCGCCGAGCTCCACGCCGCCATCGAGGCGGTGCTGGCCACCGACGGCGTGGAGAGCTGGGAGCGGCGGGTGGCCGGCGCCGGCCTGGCCTGCGCCCGGCTGCGCAGCGTGGCCGAGGTGGCCGACCATCCGGTGGTGCGCGAGCGCGGCCTCCTCCAGGAGGTGCACACCGAGCAGGGCACTGCGCGGATGCCGGTGCAGCCGATCCGGAGCAGCGCCGCCAGCCTCGGCGGCGGTCCCCGCATCCCGTCGGTCGGTGAGCACACCGACCGCTGGCTGCGCCGGCTCGGCTACACCGCGGCCGAGCGCCGCGACCTCTACCGCACCGGCGCCGCCGCCGCACCCGCCGCCGTCGAGCGGCGATGAGCGACTCCGGGGTGGCGGCGCCGCCGCCCTCGGGGGTGGACCAGCCGGCCGGGGGCCGCCGCACCCTCGGCAACGCGGTGCTGCTGCTGGTCACCCGCACGATCAGCCGGGTGGTGGTGCTGGTCACGGTGATCGTGGCCCAGCGCCTCGGCAGGGCCGGCTACGGCGAGTTCCAGACCGCGATCGTCTTCAGCTCGCTGAGCAGCATCGTCGCCGACCTCGGGCTGCAGGTGGTCTTCACCCGCGAGGCGGCGCGGCACCGAGAGCGGCTCGGCGACCTGCTCGCGGTCACCCTCGGCGCCCGCATCCCCCTGGCCGCGGCGAGCGGGGTGGTGCTCGCCGGCAGCGTCGCCCTGCTGGCGCCGTCGCTGCTGCCGCTGGTGCCCTCGGTCTACCTGCTGCTGCTGGTGATGTCGTTCTCCACGGTGCTGCGCTCGTGCTTCTACGCCACCCAGGAGATGCGCTGGGAGGTCATCGCCATCGCCGGCGAGACCGTGATCCTGCTCGGCGTCACCCTGCTCGCCGCCGCCAACCACGCCCCGGTGCACGTCTACATCGACGCCTACACCGCCTCCTACGGCTTCACCCTGGTGCTCGGCGCGGTGGTGGTGTCCCGCCGCTACGCGCCGCTGCGACTGGCCTGGCGTCCCGACGAGGTGCGCCGGCTGCTCCGCAGCGGCCTGCCCTTCGCCCTCGCCTTCGCGCTCAGCACCCTCTACTTCCGCGTCGACCTGGTGATCCTCCAGGCGCTGCGGGATTTCCGGCAGGCGGGCGACTACGCCGCCGCCAACAAGTTCCTCGACGGCCTCGGCTTCGTGCCCCAGGCGGTGATGAGCGCGGTCTATCCGGCGATCAGCATCGCCTTCACCGACGGCGCCGCGGCGGTGCGCCTCCTCTACCTGCGCGTCTACCGGCTGCTGGCGCTGGTGGGGATGCCCGCCTCGGTGCTCTGCGTGACCCTGGCCCCGGCGATCGTCGCCGACACCCACACCCTGCACACCGCCGTCCCCAGCCTGCGCGTCCTCGGCGGCACCGCCTTCTTCCTCTTCGTGGTCAACTCCTTCGTCTTCACGATGGGGGCGATGGACCGGCAGCTGAGCTTCGCCGCCCTCGCCGGCGCCAGTGTTGTCGTCAACGTCGTCCTGAACCTGGTGCTCATCCCGCTCTTCCCGTACCAGCAGGGGCCGGTGGCCTGCGCCTGGGCGACGGTGATCACCGAGGCGGTGCTCTTCGTCGCCGGCCTGCTGGTGCTCTCCCACCACCTCGGCGGTCTGCCCTGGGTGCGGCCCCTGGTGCCGGTGGTGGTGAGCGGGGCGGCGATGGCGGCGGTGGCCTGGCCGCTGCGCGACGCCGCCCAGCCGGTCGCGGTGGGCGTGCCCCTCGCCGTGTACTGCGCCGCGGTGATGCTCACCGGCGCACTCCGCCCCGGCGAGCTCCGCCCCGTGGTGGCCGCGGTGCGGGGACGCCTCGGCCGCTAGCCGCTCAGGAGCCGCGGGCCACCGCCATCGCCAGCACCGCCACCAGGGCGAGGACCGTCTCCACGGTGGTGGCGGCGACCAGCCGCCGCCGGGTGCGCCACCAGACCGGGTCGACCCGCCCCAGCTCACGGATCCCCAGGTTGCTGCGCTCGGGGTCGAGGGCGACGGCGTCCTCGAGGGCGCTGAACCGCCCGGCGAGCGGCGCCAGGGCGGTGAGCCCGAGCACCACCAGCAGCACCGCACAGAGCGCGCCGGTGCCGATCGCCATGCCCCAGCGGGTCGCCAGGGCGGGGCCGAGGCCGCCGTCGAGCCGGTGCTGGAGCACCGCCTGCACCACCCCGGTGACGATCACCGTGGTCGCCGCCGCCGTCTCCCAGGGCGCGATGCGCCGGGCCAGGGCGCGCATCACCGGGGCGCGGACGGTGCCCGGGCAGCGGTCGACGGCGGGGAACACGACCAGGGCGAGGACCAGGGTGGCGCCGACCCAGGCGATGCCCGACGTGTAGTGGAGGAAGCGGACGGCGGTCAGCATCGGCGGGGATCCTAGCGGGGACGCAGGGCGGCCTCGGCGGCACTACCCTGGCCGTCCATGCGCCGCACCGTCGCGAGCATCCGGCTCGCGCTGCCCCCGCAGCGCGCCTTCGACGCCTGCCTGCGGCTGCTCACCGACCCCGACCCGAGGCGGGGGATGCTGGCCCGGCGCTGCGACCCCGACCCCCCGGTCGAGGGCTCGACCATCCTCACCACGGTGCGCGGCCGCGACGGCGGCGAGCGCGAGCTGCGTGGCTCGGTGGTCACCCTCGACCCTCCCCGCGAGGTGGCCACCGCCAGCGAGGACGACGGCCCGGCGGTGCGCACCGCGCTCCGCTGCGAGCCCGACGGCGGCGGCACCCGGGTGACCCTGACCAGCGAGGTGACCGGCGCCCTGGTCGCCGGAGCCAGGGCCGGGGGGCTGCTCGACGGCCTGCTCTTCGGCCGCAGCCAGCGGCGCGCGGCGCGGGCGACGCTGCGGCGGCTGCGAGAGCTCGCCGAGCCCCGCTGACGCTACCCTGCGGGGGGTCCACGACCCCCCGTCCAGTCCCGGACAGCGCCAGGCGCTTCCCCCGCCGCCCCCCGGCGGCGCCGTTCCCCCGCTCGGCATACAGGAGGCAGGTCCTCGGTGAAGCTCCTCGAGTACCAGGCGAAGCAGCAGTTCGCCAAGGCCGGCATCGCCACCCCCGCCGGCCGCCTGGCGCGGACCGGCGAGGAGGCCGAGGCCGCCGCACGCGCGCTGGGCCGGGTGGCGGTGAAGGCCCAGGTGCCGGTGGGCGGCCGGGGCAAGGCGGGCGGCATCGCCGTCGTCGACACCCCCGAACAGGCGCGCGCCGAGGCCGAGCGCATTCTCGCCATGGACATCAAGGGCTACCCGGTCCGGAGCGTCTGGTGCGAGACCGGGCTGGATGTCGCCCACGAGCTCTACTGCGGGGTCACCCTCGACCGCGACCGCCGCCGGATGGTGCTGATGCTCTCCGGCGCCGGCGGCATGGAGATCGAGCAGGTCGCCGAGACCCGGCCCGAGATGATCGCCAAGCTCTGGCCCGACCCCTTCCGCGGCCCCCAGGCGTACGAGATCCGCCAGCTCGCCTTCACCGCGCTGCGCGCCGCGCCCGCGCTCGCCGATCGCGCCGGCAAGCTCGCCGCGGCGCTGGTGCCGCTGGTGCAGACCCTGTACCGGCTGGCGGTCTCGCTCGACGCCGTCACCTGCGAGATCAACCCGCTGGTGATCACCGCGGCCGGCGATCTGGTGGCCGCCGACGGCAAGCTGGAGGTCGACGAGAACGCGGAGTTCCGGCATCGCGACCTCGCCGAGGAGCTGGCGATCGACGCCCTCGGCGACGACGGCGCCAGCGGCGACGACCCCTACGAGGTCGAGGCCAAGCGCCGCGGTCTCACCTACGTGCACCTCGACGGCCACGTCGGCTGCATCGGCAACGGCGCCGGGCTGGTGATGAACACCCTCGACCTGGTGAAGGCGGCGGGCGGCGAGCCCGCGAACTTCCTCGACATCGGCGGCGGCGCCCGTGCCGACGTGGTGCGCAACGCCCTCGACATGGTGCTCAGCGACCCCCAGGTGCGGGGGGTGTTCATCAACATCTTCGGCGGCATCACCCGCGGCGACGAGGTGGCGCGCGGGATCATCCAGGCGCGCGACGAGCTCCGCATCACCAAGCCGCTGGTGGTCCGCATGACCGGCACCCGCGAGCAGGAGGGCCGGGAGCTGCTCCGGGAGGCGGGCATCGTTCCCGGCGTGAGCGCGGTCGACGCCGCCCGGCAGATCGTCGAGCTCACCAGGGAGGGCTGAGGCGTGTCCATCCTCATCGACCGCTCCACCCGCGTCCTCGTCCAGGGCATCACCGGCCGCGAGGGCAGCTTCCACACCGAGCAGATGCAGGCGTACGGCACCAACGTGGTCGC
>DASXNK010000164.1 GCA_036495095.1 Candidatus Dormiibacterota bacterium
CTCGAGGTGCCGCGCGGTGGTCACCATCGCGGCGGCGGCACCGCCGGACATCCGGCAGCGCTGCCGTGCCCAGGAGACGATCGAGGCCGCACCCTCGGCGAGGTGCCCGTGCCGGCGTGCGAACCGCGCCAGCCGGCGGCCACGCTCGGCCTGGATGCGGTCGAGGTCGCAGCTGAGGGCCACGATGCTCTCGCCGAGGGCGGCGTCGTCGAGGCCGTCGAGGTCCTCGGCGGCGAGGACGTCGATCGCCGCGGTCAGGCCGGCTGCCGTGTGCGAACCCATACATACTAGAATAGCGAACATGCGTTCCCATACACAACCATGCTGGCCGCCGGGGACATGGGCGTGGAGGCGGTCGGGGAAGGCGGTGACGACCTCGGCCGGTCGCCGTGGCGTGACCGGACCCAGCACCTCTCCGGTGTGTACGGCGAGGCCGGCGGTGGCACCGCTGCGCCTGCGACCTCTACCTCGGCGATCCCTCCGCCTGGGTCACGAATGAACGCCGGGCGCCACTAGCTCCTCTCGGACCCGACCACCGAGACGAAGCTCACGCACTCCCCCGGGCCGCCGCCGAGGTTGTGGGTGAGCGCCAGCTTCCGCCCCGCGGCGACGCTGGGGATGGTGCGCTCCTCGGGAGCCTCGCCGCGCAGCTGCAGCCAGCACTCGAAGAGCATCCGCAGCCCGCTGGCGCCGATGGGATGGCCGAAGGCCTTCAGCCCGCCGTCGGGGTTGACGGGCAGCTCGCCGCCGAGGTCGAAGGTGCCGCTGAGCACGTCCTCCCAGCCGGCGCCGCGCTCGCTGAAGCCGAGGTCCTCCATGAGCACCAGCTCGGTCGGGGTGAAGCAGTCGTGCACCTCGGCCATGGCCAGCTCGCTGCGCGGGTCGCGCACCCCGGCCTGGGCGTAGGCGTCCCTCGCCGCGGCCACCACCTCGGGGAAGGTGGTGAAGTCGTAGTCGGGGTCGAGCATCCCGGCGGCCGGGCCGGCGACGAAGGACAGGCCCTTCACGTACATGGGATGGTCGGTGTAGCGGTGGGCATCCTCGGCGCGCACCAGGATCGCCGCGGCGCCGCCGTCGCTCACCCCCGAGCAGTCGAAGACCCCGAGCTGGCCGGCGATCAGGGGCGCGTTCTGGATGGTCTCCTTCGGCACCTCCCTGCGGAACTGGGCACGGGGATTGCGGGCGCCGTTGGCGTGGTTCTTCCAGGCGATGCGGGTCATCACCTCCTTGAGCGCCTCGGTCGACACTCCGTACTTCTTCGCGTAGGCGGGGGCGAGCAGGCTGAACATCGCCGGCGCGCTGATCTCCCCGATCCCACCGGTGCCGTCGTTGGGCGGGGCGGGGATGGCGAGGCCGGAGAACCCCGAGTCCTTCAGCTTCTCGACCCCGACCGCCATCACCATGTCGTAGGCGCCGCTGGCGACCGCGTAGCAGGCGTTGCGGAACGCCTCCGAGCCGGTGGCGCACATGTTCTCCATCCGCGACACCGGACGGTAGTCGAGCTTGAGCGGGCGGCTCAGGGTGAGGCCGCTCAGCCCCGAGGCCATGGTGCCGAGCCAGAAGGCGTCGATGTCCTCCAGGGCGACGCCCGCCGAGGTCACCGCATCGCCCGTGGCGTCGATCAGCAGGTCGTCGGTGGAGCGCCCCCAGTGCTCGCCGAAGGTGGTGCAGCCCATGCCGATGACGGCGACCCGGTCGCGAATACCGTTCGAAGCCATTGCCGTCTCCCTCAGGTGCGCGCGGCGCCGTTGCTTCCGTTCCTGCCACTGGCGGCGACAACCCCCGAGCGCACGGGGCGGGCCTTCCAGAAGTAGTTGTGGATGCCCCCGGCGGTGACCACCCTGCGGAAGGTCATCTCCACCCGGTCGCCGATGGCCACCTCGCCGGGGGCCACGTCGGTGAGCTGGCAGCGGAAGCGGCCGCCACCGTCGAAGTCGATGACCGCCGCCACCAGCGGGGGGCTGGGGGTGTGGGCGAGCCGGTCGACGGTGAAGGTGGCCACGGTGGCGCGGACGTCGGCGAGCGGCTCGCCGCCCATCCGGTCGATCGCATGGCAGCGCACGCACACCCGCGCCGGTGGCAGGTGACGGGTGCCGCACGCATCGCAGCGCGAGGCGACGAAGCCGAACTTCCACCCGTCACCGCGGCGCGCCGGCGGCGCCGCCGGCGGCTCGGGGTCGGGGCGCCGCGGCGGCTCGCGCTCGAGCAGGTCGCGCCAGGTCAGGAAGGTGGCGTAGGCGAGGCCGTCGTTCCCCGCCGCGACCTGGGCGGCCACCGGGTCGGGGGCGCGGTGGGCGGCGAGCGCCGCGGTGGTCCGCAGCAGCAGCACCGAGGCGCCGTCGGCGAGCACCACCAGCGCCAGGGTCTGGCCCGGCGCGGCGCGGTCGAGGAGGTCGGCGAGGACGATGCCGGGGTGGGCGGTGCCGGTGTTGCCGATCGCGCCGGTGAGGTCGCCGGCGACCGCCTCGCGGCGCACCCCGCTGGCCCGGGCGACGGCGCGGACGGCGCGGCCGTGCACGCCGGCGACGCCGAGATGGTCGATGTCCGTGGGGGTGAGCCCCGCATCCTCGAGGGCGGCGGTGAGCGCGGAGGCCACCAGCGGCGCGTAGACGTGCTCGCCGAAGCGCTCCTCCCACACCCGCGAGGCTCGGTCGCCGGGGAGCCGCCAGCGGTCGAGGAACTCCGCGGTGGTCGACCGGTGGCCGACGATCTCCGCGAGCACGGGTGCGCCGGGAGCATCCCCGCCGAGCACGAAGGCCGCGGCGCCGTCGCCGCCCTCGCGCTCGTCGCCGCCGCCGGGCAGCCCGGTGCGCACGTCGGCGAGCACCGCCAGGGTGGGGACGCGGGCGTCGGCGGCGGCGAGCAGCGCGCCGACGCCGGAGCGCACCGCGCCGGCCATGTCGACCGCCAGCGCCGACTCGGGCAGGCGCAGGGCGGCGTGGATGGCGCCGGCGTTGGTCTTGTCGAGGTACGCCGGCGCGGCGGTGGCGAAGTACAGCTGCCGCGGGGTCGAGGAGGGGTCGTCGAGCATGTGCAGCGCGGCGCGGGCGGCCTCGGTGCCCATCGAGGTGGTGTCCTCGTCGTACGAGGCCACCGCCCGGGTCCCCGGCCCGCCGCCGGAGCCCAGCACCGCCGCGATGCGGCTGCGCTGCAGCCGGTTGTACGGGATGTACGCGCCGTACGCGATCAGCCCACCCATCGGTCCCTCCTGCGGGCTCCGGTCATCGGAGCACCTCGAGGGCGGCGCCGCCGCCCGCCCCCCGGGCCAGCACCCGGCCGATCTCGGTGAGGTGGTGGCGCCACAGCCGCTCGGCGCCGGCGGCGTCGCCGGCGTGGACCATCTCCACCAGCCGCTGGTGGGCCCGCTCGGCCCGGCGGCGCTTCTGCTCGGTCAGCGCGGTCTCGTGCTCGCGCACGTACTGGCCGGCGGCCTCGGCGTAGAGGCTCTCCAGCATCGAGCTGAGCAGGCTGACGGTGCGGTTGCCGGCGAGCTCGACCACCAGCCGCTGGAAGCCGGCGTGGATCGCGACCGCGGCGTCGAGGTCGTCGGGGTCGCCGCTGTCGTCGAGGTAGGCGCGGAGCCGGCGGGCGAGGGCGACGTGGTCGGGCCGGGCGGCGAGCCGGGCGGCGGCGGGGGCCTCGAGCACGGTGCGCGCCTCGTGGACGTCGGCGAGCGAGACCGCCTCGTACTGGAGGATGAGCGAGACGTAGCGGGCGGCGACGGCGCTGTCGGGGGCATTGACCCGGGCGCCCCCGTGGACCCCGCGGCGGACGCTGATCAGGGCCTCCGACTCGAGGATGCGGAAGGCCTCGCGAAGGGTCGGCCGGGAGATCCCGAACTGGCTCATCAACGCGGTCTCGTTGGAGAGCGAGTCGCCCTCGCGGAGCTCGCCGCGGACGATCCGCCGGCGGATGTGCGCAGCCACCAGCTCGGCGGTCTTGGGCACCCGCAGCGTCGCCCGCTCGGGGGTGCGACGCTCCAGCGCGGCCACCATCGCCGGCGCCGCGGCGGCGGGACGGCGTTGCTTCGACACCTGCTGCAGGCTCCTTCGCAGATCGCTCCGCCAGCCCGGTCGGGCGCCGGGCTCAGGGGCGACGAAGTGAGCGAAGTATACTGTTTCCGTTGAGATCGTCCGGCCCGTGACACTGCGCTCGGCGAGGCCGGCCTCTCCTCCCCCGACGCTCACCCCGCGCCTCGACGCCGGCGGCCGTGACCGCTCGGCCGTCCTCCAGCGCCGGGTGAACTAGGAGGCGGAGGTCTCCGAGGTGGCCACCGCCGCGGCCACCGGGGGGCGGCGGCGGCGAGGCGGGGCCGCCTCGACCGGGGTGGGGGGCACGCCGGCGTCCGCGGCGACGGCGATCGGCTCGACCGCCTCCGGCGGCGGCGCGGGACCGCCCTCCATCATCATCATCCCGCCTCCGGCGACCGGCGTGCCGGGGAGCATCAGCGCCATCAGCGCGCAGAGGGCTGTGCCGGCGGCGGTGACGAGGAACAGGTCGCCCAGCCCGCCACCGAAGGCGGCGGTCTGCACCGCCCCCTGCCAGCCCATCATCCCGGCGCCGCTCAGGTGGGGATCGGCGGCGCCCCCGGCGAGGCTGAGCGAGGCGCGGCTGGAGTACTGCTGGGCCATCTGGGTGGTGAGCAGCGAGGTCATCACCGCCAGCCCGAAGGCCGAGGACACCCGCTGCGCGATGTTGCTGACCGCGCTCGCCCGGTTCACCTCGGAGCTCGGCATCCCCGCCATGGAACTGGCCATGATCGGCATGAACGCGATGCCCATGCCGATGTTGCGCACGCACATCCAGAGCACCAGCGTCCCCCGCGGTGTGTCGGGGGTGACGTTGCGCATCAGGTAGGTGCCGTACGCGACCACCAGGCAGCCGACCGCCGCCGGCCAGCGCGCACCCACCTTGTCGTAGACCTTCCCCGCGAAGGGCATGGTCAGCCCGGTGAGCAGCGCCGGCAGCAGCAGCAGCAGCCCCGCCTGGAGGGCCCCCAGACCCTCGCCCTCCTGGAGGAAGAGGGGGATGTAGAAGTAGAGCCCGAAGAGACCCGCCATGAGAAACGAGATGAGGAGGAGCGAGTTGGTGAAGTTGGGATAGCGGAACACGCGCACGTCGAGCAGCGGCTCGGCGACGGAGAGCTCGATGACCGTGAACACGGCGAGGCTGAGGACGCCGATCACCGCCAGCCCGAGGACGCGGTAGGAGCTCCACCCCCAGTCGGCGCCCTTGGAGAGGGCGAGGAGAAGGGCGAAGAGGCCGGTGGAGATGGCGAGGAAGCCACCGACGTCGAAGCGCTGGCCCACGGTCCTGGGGAAGCGCGGCAGCACCATCAGCGCCGCCATCAGGCCGAGCGCGCCGATGGGGACGTTGATGTAGAAGATCAGCCGCCAGTTGACGTACTCGACGAGGTAGCCGCCCACGGTCGGGCCGACGGTGGGCGCGAAGAGCACGCCGAGCCCGAAGAGGCCCATGGCGACGCCGAGCTTCTGCGGGGGCACGATCTTGTACAGCATCGCCATCGACACCGCCGGCATCAGCCCGCCGCCGATCGCCTGGACGACGCGGAAGAAGAGCAGGCTGTTCAGGCTCCAGGCGACACCGCAGAGAGCCGACCCGGCGGCGAAGGAGACCAGGGCGATGTTGTAGATGCGGTCGAGCCCGTAGCGGTCGCCGAGCCAGCCGCTCGCCGGCACCACGATGCCGAGCATCAGCGTGTAGATGGTGGCCACCCACTGCACCTGGTCGGTGGTGGCGCCGAAGTCGCGCTGCATCGTCGGCACCGCGACGTTGACGATGTCGGTGTCGAGGATGGACATGAACATGCCCACCACCAGGACGGTGAGGGGAAGCGCCCAGCCGCCCTGCCCGGCACCGGCCTCGGCGCGCGCGCGGCCGCCGCGGCTCATCTCGGACGACCCCCCTTTCCGGTCACGCAGCCCCTCCACCCAGCGGCGCTCCGCCTGCCGGTCGAGGCATCAGCATAGCCGAGATCGGTAGCGCGCTCCCGGCCTCCGGGGGAGGGCGGCGGGTGCGCATGTGGCAGCATGGCCCGGCCGATGAGCGCCGCACCACCGTCCACCGCCACCCCGTCGGCGCGCCCCGGGATCGCCTACGACAGCCCCCAGGGGCGGTGGGTGCTGGCGGTTGCGATCCTCGCCTCGGCGGTGGCCATGCTCGACGCCACCGTGGTGAACGTCGCCCTGCCGGCGATCGGCCGGGACCTTCACGCCGGGTTCTCCGGGTTGCAGTGGACGGTCAACGGCTACACCCTGGCGCTGGGCTCGCTGCTGCTCCTCGGCGGCTCGCTCGGCGACCGCTACGGCCGTCGCCGGATGCTGGTGGCCGGCCTGGCGCTGTTCACCGCCGCCTCGCTGCTGTGCGCGCTGGCCCCGTCGATCGGGCTGCTGGTCGCGGCCCGGGTGCTCCAGGGTGCCGGCGGCGCGCTGCTCACCCCCGAGAGCCTGGCGATCATCACCGCCAGCCTCCGGCCCGAGGACCGCGGCCGCGCCATCGGCGCCTGGTCCGGCACCCAGGGCCTGGCGTCCGCGCTGGGCCCGCTGGTGGGCGGCTGGCTGGTCGCCGCGGTCTCCTGGCGGCTGATCTTCGTGCTCAACGTGCCGGTGGCTGCGTTCACGGCCTGGGCGGCGCTGCGCCACGTCCCCGAGAGCGCCGACGCGGAGGCGTCGGGGCGACCCGACGTGGCCGGCGCGGTGCTCGCCGTCGCCGGCCTTGGCGGCCTCGTCTACGCCCTCATCCAGGCGCCCGGATCGGGCGGCGGGGTGGGGGTGGTCGTCGCCGGTGCGGTCGGGGTGGTGGCCCTGGCCGGGTTCCTCGCCACCGAGCGGCGGGCGCGCCAGCCGATGCTGCCGCTCTCGCTCTTCCGCGACCCCCAGTTCAGCGGCGCCAACCTCGCCACCTTCGCGGTCTACGGGGGCCTCGGCGCCGCGATCTTCCTGATCGTGCTCCAGCTCCAGGAGACGGCGCGCTGGTCGCCGGTGACCGCGGGCGCCGCGCTGCTGCCGCTCACCGCGCTGATGCTGCTGCTCTCCTCGCGCACCGGCGCCCTCGCCCAGCGGATCGGCCCGCGACTGCCGATGACGGCGGGGCCGCTGGTGGCCGGCCTCGGCCTCGTGCTCCTCGCCGGCATCGGCCGGGACGCCCGGTACCTGCCGGACGTGCTCCCCGGGATGGTGGTGCTGGGCCTCGGCCTCTCCCTCACCGTGGCGCCGCTCACCGCCGCGGTGCTCGGCGCCGTGGAGGAGCGCCACGCCGGGGTGGCCTCGGCGGTGAACAACGCGGTCGCCCGGATCGCCGGCCTGCTCGCCGTGGCCGTGCTGCCGCTGGTCTCGGGCCTCGCCACCACCACGCTGGGCAGCGCGGAGTACACCGCCGCCTACCGCCGGGCGATGCTGATCGCCGCCGTGGTCTGCGCCGCCGGCGGGGTGGTGGCGCTGCTCACGGTGCGCCGCGGCGCCGACGTGTCGGCGGCGCCGCCGGCGCCCAGCCTGCACCACGCCTGCCACCACCCGGTGGGCTGCCTGAGGCCGGCCGCGGTGGTCGGGGGCGCCGAGGCCCCGTCCCGATGACCGACGAGGCCCGCTTCACCCTCGGCGTCGAGGAGGAGTACCAGGTGGTCGACGCCGCCTCCGGCGACCTCTCCGAGCAGGCCGGCGCGGTGCTCGAGGAGGCGCGGCGGCAGCTCGGCGACGCCGCCCAGCCGGAGCTGTGGCGCTCCCAGGTCGAGGCCGGCACCCCGGTGTGCGAGACCCTCGTCGAGGTGCGCCGCGAGCTGGTGCGGATGCGCCGCGCGATGCTCGACGCCGCCGCTCCGCTGGGCCTCCGCGTGGTCGCCTCGGGCACCCATCCCCGGTCGTCGTGGCGAGGGCAGGAGGTGACCCCCAAGCAGCGCTACCGCGCCCTCGAGTCCGAGGGGCGCCAGGTGGCGAAGGAGACCCTGATCTTCGGCACCCACGTGCACGTCGCCTGCGGCGACGAGGAGACCACGATCGGGGTGATGAACCGCAGCCGTCCCTGGCTGCCGGCGCTGCTGGCGCTCTCGGCGAGCTCGCCGTTCTGGGAGGGCGACGACACCGGGTTCGCCAGCTACCGCACCATCCTGTTCCGGCGCTGGCCCACCGCGGGGGCGCCGCTGGCCTTCCGCGACCGGGCCGAGTACGACGCCCTGGTCGGCGCCCTGACCGCCGCCGGCACCATCCCGGACGCCACCCGGCTGTACTGGGACATGCGCCCCTCCGCCCGCTATCCCACTTTGGAGTTCCGGGTCGCCGACGCCTGCCCCACCGTCGACGAGACGGTGATGATCGCCGGCCTGACCCGCGGGGTGGCGATGCGCGCCGAGCGTGACCACGCCGCCGGCGCGGCGCCGGTCGACCTTCGCCACGAGCTGCTCGAGGCGGCGATCTGGCAGGCGGCGCGCGACGGGCTGGACGGCGAGCTCGTCGACCTCGAACGTGCCGGCAGGCTGCCCGCGGCCCTGCTCGTCGAGCGCCTGCTCGAGCACGTCCGCCCCGGGCTCGAGGAGCGCGGCGAGTGGGAGGAGGTCGAGGGCCTGGTGCGGCAGACCCTCGGCCGCGGCAACGGCGCCACCCGCCAGCGCGCCGCCTTCCAGCGGCGGGGGCGGGTGGACGACGTGGTCGAGCTGGTGGGCGGCGAGGTGTCCCAGGGGCTGGGCTGACCCGGGCAGGAGACCATGCACACCGGTGGACAACCATTAGGTCACGTTGCCTATCATTGAATCCCACAGTCTGAATATCATCAGGAGGCGGTCCCCATGTGCGTCAGCTGCGGATGCGGAGAGCCGGGCACCCGGCACATCGAGGGCGACATCGTGCTCGAGGACCTGGTCCAGGCGGCCCGGAACCACGAGATCCCGGTCGACCAGGTCATCGCCAACATCGAGGCGATGCGGGGACAGGTCCCCGGCGGCGGCTCCGGTGCCGCCCAGGGCGCCGAGAGGCAGCAGCAGGGCGCCCGCACCTGACCCGGGCGCGACGCCCGCCGTCAGGCCCCCTCGACCCAGAGCTCGAGGGGGCCGCGGAACGAGATGTTGGCGGCGAAGCGCACCTCCCGGCCGGGCACCAGGCGCAGCCCCGGCCGCCGGCGGACCAGCTCCTCGAGGGCGATCCGCGCCTCCAGGCGGCCGAGGGCGGCGCCGAGGCAGAAGTGGGCGCCCCTGCCGAACGAGAGGGCACGGTGGCCGTCGGCGCGGTGGAGGTCGAAGCTGTCCGGCGTCGCGAAGACCGCGGGGTCGCGGTTGCTGGCGGCGATCCAGAGCAGCAGCGGGGTGCCCTCGGCGAGCTCGACGCCGGCGACGGTGGTGGCGGTCGTGGTCACCCGGCGCCACGCCGGCACCGAGGTGTCGTAGCGCAGGGTCTCGTCGACCGCGGGTTCGACCAGCGCGGCGTCGGCGGCCACCGCGACCCATCGCTCGGGCCGCTCCAGCAGCCGGCGCACCGCGTTGCCGATCAGCCCGGTGGTGGTCTCGTGCCCGGCGAAGGTCAGCGAGAAGAGGATCGAGGTGATCTCGGCGAGGGTGAGCTGGTCGGGGTCCTCGGCGTGGATGGCGAGGAGGTCGCCGGTGAGGTCGTCGGCGCGCTCCCCCGCCCGGGCCTCGACGAGGGCGCCGAGGTACCCGCGGTAGGCGGCCATGTTGGTGGCGATGTCGATCTGCACCTCGGGTCGGGGGCGGCCCCAGGTGAGCTCGGCGCGGGCCCCGCACCAGCGCTTCAGCTGCGGCCAGTCGTCCCGGGGCAGACCGAGGAGGGCGAAGATCACGCTCGCGGGCAGGGGATGGGCCAGCGCCGCCACCAGCTCGACCCGGTCCTCGGCGCCCACGGCGTCGAGCAGCTCCGCCGCCGTTTGTCGGATGGTGCCGGTCATGCCGGCGACCCGCCGCGGGGTGAAGGCGCGCGCCGCCGGCCGCCGCAGCCGCCCGTGGGCGGGCGGGTCGAGGCTGACCATCGAGGGCTGGGGACGGTGCCCTCCGGCCTGGAGGATCTCCCTCGCCGCGGGGACGATCGGCACCAGCGGCAGCTGGACGTTGGCGGCCGAGAAGAGCTCGGGGTGGCGCAGCACCCAGTCGATCTCGGCGTGCCCGGTGACCACCACGTGGCCGAGCTCCGGTGCGTAGAACAGCGGCCGGCACTCCGGGGGAAGCGCCGCGAGCGTCGCCATCGGCTCGGCGAGGAACTCCGGCGCCAGCGGGTCGAAACCGGCCTCCACCGGGCAGCCGGCCGGCCCCTCGCCGATCACCCGGCGTCGCCCAGCGCCTCGCGGGCCACCGCAAAGGCGCGGTTGGCGCGCGGCGCCCCCGCGTAGACGGCCACCTGCAGGAGCACCTCGGCGAGCTCGGCGGAGCTCACCCCATTGCCCCGCGCCGCCCCCAGGTGGAGGGCGAGCTCGTCCTCACAGCCGAGGGCGGCGAGCATCGCCACGGTGATGCAGCTGCGGGTGCGGCGGTCGAGCCCCGGCCGGGACCAGACCTCGCCCCAGGCGCAGCCGGTGATCCAGTCCTGGAAGTCGGCGCCCAGCTCGCCCGCCGCGGCGGTCGCGCGGTCGACGTGGGCGTCGCCCAGCACCTCGCGGCGCACCCGCATCCCCGCCTCCCGGCTGTCCTCCATGTCCTCACCCCTCCGTTGGCGCGCTGCGCACCGTGCGAATCCCGTCGGCTGCCGCCACCGAGAGCTCCTCCGTCACGCCATCCACTCCTCAGGTCCTCAGGCCGGCCGCCCGGGCCGGTGGGCCTGCAGCGCCCGGTCGACCAGCACCCCCGCCGACCCGAGGTGGCCGCGCGGGTCGAGGGCGGCGTCGACCTGCTCCACCGACAGATGCTCGCGCACCACGGGATCGTTGACCAGCACCTCCCGGAGCGGCGCCCCGCGCTCCCGTGCGTCGCGCACCCGGTCGCGCACCAGCCGGTGGGCGGCGTCGCGGCCGAGCGCCCCGGCGAGCCGCCCGGCGACGCTCCCGGCCATCAGCACCCCGCCGCTGCGGTCGAGGTTCTCGCGCATCCGCACGGGGTCGACACGGAGCGCCTCGAGCATGGCGCGGGCGTGGGCGGCGGCTCCCCCGGTGAGGCGGATCAGCTCGCGCAGGGTGTCCCACTCCGCGTGCCAGGCCCCGGCGGCGCGCTCGTGCTCCTGGGGCATGGCGGCGAGCAGGGTGGCGACCAGGCCCGGGGTGCGGCGGGCGGCGGCGCCGGCCAGCACCGCGTGGACGGGGTTGCGCTTCTGCGGCATGGCGGACGAGCCACCCTCGGCCTCGCTCACCTCCCCCACCTCGCTCTGGGCGAGCAGAACCACGTCGAGGGAGACCTTGCCGAGGACCCCGGCCGCCGTGCCCAGCGCCGCCGCCAGCTCGGCCACCCGTACCCGGTCGGTGTGCCAGGGCAGCAGCGGCTCGGCGAGCCCGAGCTCGGCGGCGAGCCGCCGCACCACCTCGAGCCCGGCGCCGTCGAGCGCGGCCAGGGTGCCGGCGGCACCGCCGAGCTGCACCGCGAGCCGCTGCTCGCGCACCCGGGCGAGCCCGCTCCGGGCCTCGTCCACGGCCACCAGCCAGCCCGCGCAGCGCAGCCCGAAGGTGGTGGGGGCGGCCTGCTGCAGGAGGGTGCGCGCCGCCATCGGCGTGTCGCGGTGCGCGGCGGCGAGCCGGGCGCAGGCGCCGGCGACGGCGGCGAGGTCGTCGAGCAGGGGGCCGAGGGCGCGCCGGGCGAGCAGCGAGAGCGCGGTGTCGATCACGTCCTGGCTGGTCGCCCCCCGGTGCAGGTGGGGCCGCGCCGCCGGGGAGAGCCGCGCCTCCAGCTCGGCGATCAGCGGCACCACCGTGTTTCCCGCGGCCAGCGCCCGGCGGCCGAGCTCGTCGACGTCGACGCGCACCTCGCGGCAGGCGGCGGCGATCTCCGCGGCGGCGGCGGCGGGCACCACCCCGGCGCCGGCACCGGCCGCGGCCAGGGCCGCCTCGACCTCGAGCATGGCGCACACCCAGGCGCCGTCGCCGACGTGGGCGTCGACCGCGGGCGACCCGAACAGCGGCCCGGTCAGCCCCCCGGCCGCCCCGCCGCTCCCCTCAGAGCTCGAAGAAGACGGTCTCATCGCTCCCCTGGAGGCGGATGTCGAAGCGCAGCCCTCCCGCCTCGGCGACCGCCACCAGGGTGGCCCGGGCGGCGGTGTCGGCGATGCCGCGGAGCACCGGGTCGGCGGCGTTGGCCTCGGCCTCGTCGGGGAAGTAGATGCGGGTGACCAGCCGCGCCAGCAGACCGCGGGCGAACACCGAGACGTCGAGGTGCGGCGCCTCCACCCCGCCGCCCGGTGCGGGGAGCGGGCCCGGCTTCACGGTGAGGATGCCGAACTCGCCGCCGGCGCCGGTGGCGCACTGCCCGAAGCCGCCGCCGGGGCCGACCTGCCAGGTCTCGACCAGGGCGTCGGCGACCGGCTCGCCGGCGCCGTCGAGCACCCGGCCGCGGATCCACACCGCCCCCGGCGTCCCCGGCGCCACCACCTCGGCGCCGCCCGCCCAGGGCAGGGCGATGGCGAAGAAGGGCCCGACGGTCTGCGAGGGCGTCTCGGGCGGGCTCACGCCGTCTCCCGGCCGCGGAGGACGATGTCCCAGGCGTAGCCGAGCGCCCACTCGGGCTCGGTCAGCGACTCCGACCAGGTGGCCACCAGCCGGCTCCGCGCCGCCGGGTCGGGGATCGAGGCGACGATCGGGTCGTGGCCGAGCAGCGGGTCGCCGGGGAAGTACATCTGGGTCACCAGCCGCTGGGCGAAGGCGTCGCCGAGCACCGAGAAGTGGATGTGCGCCGGCCGCCAGGCGTTGGCGTGGTTTCCCCACGGGTAGGCGCCGGGCTTGACGGTGACGAAGCGGTACTCGCCGCCGGGCCCGGTGACGCAGCGCCCCGCCCCCCGGAAGTTGGGGTCGAGCGGGGCGCGGTGGCGGTCGACCTCGTGGGCGTAGCGGCCGGCAGCGTTGGCCTGCCAGATCTCCACCAGGGTGCCGGCGACCGGCCGGCCGGACTCGTCGAGCACCCGCCCGGCGACGACGATCCGCTCGCCGACCGGCTCGCCGGCGTGGCCGCGGGTGAGGTCGGCGTCGGCCGCGACCACACGGCCGGGAGCGGGCCTCGGGCCGGTGACCTCGGTGACGCCGAACGGCAGCGGCACCGGGGGACGGGCGGGCGCGCGCAGCCGCGTCGACGCGTAGGCTGGGAAGCCGGCCGGGGGATGGACGCCGCGACTGCGGCGGTAGCCTTCGGGCACGGTGCTCGACGCTACCATGCCCGCGCGTCATGACACGGCAGGTCGCGCTGCTCAGCGGCATCAACGTGGGCGGCCACACATGGTGGTGACGGTGACGGCGCGCAACTGGAGGACGGTCACCCGCCTGCTCGCGATGGCGAGCGAGTAGCGCGGGATGCGCACCCAGGTGGCGATCGTCGGGGCGGGGCCGGCCGGGCTGACCCTGGCCCACCTGCTCCACCTCGAGGGGATCGAGAGCGTCGTCCTCGAGGCGCGCAGCCGCGAGCACGTCGAGCGGCGGGTGCGCGCCGGGGTGCTCGAGCAGGGCACCGTCGACCTGCTCGTCGGCACCGGGGTGGGCGAGCGGCTGCTCCGCGAGCGCCTGGTCCACCGCGGCATCGAGCTCCGCTTCGAGGGGGTGCGCCACCGCATCGACCTCCACGCCCTCACCGGGGGACGCACGATCAGCGTCTACGGCCAGCAGGAGGTGGTGAAGGACCTGATCGCCGCCCGCCTCGCCGGCGGCGGCCCGCTCCTCTTCGAGGTCGAGGACGTCCGCCTCACGGGCCTGGACGGCGAGCGGCCGGCGGTCACCTACCGTCACGGCGGCTCCAGCCACGAGCTGCGCTGCGACGCCGTCGCCGGGTGCGACGGCTTCCACGGGGTGTGCCGCGCCGCCATCCCCCCGGGGGTGCTCACCGAGTACTCCCGCGACCACGGCCTGGGATGGCTCGGGGTGCTCGCCGCCGTCGCCCCCTCCACCGAGGAGGTGATCTACAGCCGCCACGAGCGCGGCTTCGCCCTCCACAGCATGCGCTCGCCGCGGGTCAGCCGCCTCTACCTCCAGGTCGACGGCGAGGACACCCTGGAGGACTGGCCCGACGACCGCATCTGGGCCGAGCTCCAGCAGCGGTTGGCGTCGCCGGGCTGGACCCTGCGGGAGGGGCCGCTGCTGGAGCGGGGGATCGCGCCGCTGCGCAGCTTCGTGGTCGAGCCGATGCAGCACGGCCGGCTCTTCCTCGCCGGCGACGCCGCCCACATCGTCCCGCCCACCGGTGCCAAGGGCATGAACCTGGCGATCGCCGACGTCCGGGTGCTCGCCCGGGGGCTCACCCGGCTGTGCAGGGACGGGAGCACGGCGCTGCTCGACGCCTACTCGGAGACCTGCCTGCGCCGGGTGTGGCGCGCCCAGCACTTCTCCTGGTGGATGACCGCGATGCTCCACCGCATCCCCGGCGACGACGCCTACCAGGCGCGACTCCAGCTCTCCCAGCTGCGCTACACGGTGAGCTCACGGCCCGCCGCTGTCAGCCTCGCCGAGAACTACGTCGGGTACGACCCGGGGTAGCCGCCGCCGCCGCCGCCGCCTCCGGCTTGCGCCCCGGTCCGCGATGCCCCACGATGCAGGGACGCTGGCGCCGCCGTGATCGGAGGGCCGCGCAGGGAGGGAGTCGGTGCCATCGCCATTCCGCCGCGGCCGTTCGCGCCTCATCGCGGCCGGGCTGCTGCTCGCCGCGCTCGCGCTGGGCGTGGACGGCGGCGCCTCGGCGGAGACGGTGGCATGGGCGCCGGCCGGGTCGGCGTCGGTCCACCCCGGGGTCCAGCTGATCAACGTCGGTGCCCAGTGCACCGCCGGGTTCGTCCTCACCGAGGCCGGCCGCGTCTACCTCGCCGAGGCCGCGCACTGCCTCAGCGTCGGCACTCCGCGGGGCGCCGAGGGCGACGGCTGCACCACCGACTCGCTGCCGCTGGGCACGCCGGTCGACATCGCCGGCGCCCGGCACCGCGGCACCCTCGCCTACAGCGCGTGGATCGCGATGCGCCTGCTCCACGAGGCCAACCCCGACCTCTGCACCTTCAACGACCTGGCCCTGGTCGCCGTCGACCCCCGCGACGTTGCGCTGGTGAACCCCTCGGTGCCGGTGTGGGGCGGCCCGACAGGCCTCGCCCCGGGGATCCGGGTGGCCGACGCCGTCTTCGGCTACGGCGGCTCGGAGCTGGGGCTGGGACTGGCCCTGCTCGGGCCCCGGCAGGGCCGGAGCGTCGGCGACGTCGCCCACGGCTGGAGCCACGACGTGGTCACCGCCCCGCCGGGCAGCCTCGGTGACTCGGGCAGCCCCTTCCTCGACCCCCACGGCGCCGCGATCGGTGCCCTCGCCAGCATCGAGATCAGCCCGGTGCCGGGCAGCAACGGCATCGGTGACCTCGCCCGCGAGCTCGACTACGTCCGCCTGCACTCCGGGCTGCGCCGCATCCAGCTCGCGCTGGGGACCGAGCCCTTCACCGGGCACGGGTAGGCGAGGAGTCCTCGCCGGCGCCCGCGGCCACGTCGAGGAGGTGCTCGAGCCGGGTCAGCTTCACCCGCGGGCGTCCCTGGGCCGCGCCGAGGGCGCGCTCGTGACGGTCGATCGCCTCCCATCCGGCGTAGGTCAGAAGCTGCGGCTTGCGGGCGCGGAGCCGCGCCTCGAACTCCTCGGCGTCGTCGCTGCGGGGCACCGGGAGCAGGCCGGCGTCGGCGTCCTCGAGCAGCGAGTCGACGGTCTCCTGGGCGCACTTCTTGTTGGTGCCGATGACCCCGCTGGGCCCGCGCTTGATCCACCCGGTCACGTAGACGCCGGGGACCGCCTCGCCCTCCGCGAGCACCCGTCCGCAGTGGTTGGGGATGACCCCGCGGCCGGTGTCGAAGGGCACCCCGGGCAGGGGCACGCCGGTGTAGCCGATGGCGCGCATCACCAGCCCGGCCTCGACGGTCTCGGTCCGGTCGGTGGCGCGGGCGCGCAGGGTGCCCTCGGCGGTGCGCACCAGCTGGTTGCGCACCACGGTCACCGACTCGACCCGGTCGACGCCGTGGATCTCGACCGGCGAGGTGAGGAAGCGGAGCACGATCCTCCGGCGCCGTCCCTGGGGGGTGCGCCCGGCGTACTCGCGGAGCACGTCGAGGTTGCGGACCGCGGTGCTGCTCGGCGCCTGCTCGCGGCACTCCGGATCGATCTCGAGCTCGGCGGGGTCGACGATCACGTCCGCGTCCGAGAGCTCGCCGAGCTCGCGCAGCTCCGGGGTGGTGAAGGCCGCCTGCTCGGGTCCGCGGCGGCCGAGCACCACGATCTCGGTGATTCGGTGGCCGGTGAGCACGTCGAGGGCGTGGTCGCCGACGTCGGTGACGGCGAGCTCGTCGTGGGTGAGGCAGAGCATCCGGGCCACGTCCATGGCGACGTTGCCGTTGCCCACCACCACGGCCCGCTCGCAGGAGAGGTCGAACTCGAGGTCGCGGTAGTCGGGATGGCCGTTGTACCAGCCGACGAAGTCGGTCGCCGCCCAGCTGCCGGGCAGGTCCTCGCCGGGGATGCCGCTGCGCCGGTCTGTCTGCGCCCCGACCGCGTAGACCACCGCGTGGTAGTGCTCGGCGAGGTCCTGGTGGGTGAGGTCGCTGCCGAGCTCGACGTTTGCGAACATGCGGAACCCGGGCTGGGTCGCGGTGCGCTCGTAGATGCGGCTCACCGACTTCAGCTTGGGGTGGTCGGGGGCCACGCCGCTGCGCACCAGCCCCCAGGGGGTGGCCAGCCGCTCGAACACGTCGACGCGGATGCTGTGCGCCCTGTCGGTCAGCAGGTGCTCGGCGGCGTAGAACCCGGCCGGCCCGGAGCCGACCACGGCGACCCGCAGGGGTGTCTGTGGGATGCCGTTGGAGGTGGCCATACGCCCATTGTCGCCACAGGCGAGGCCCGGCTGCGGCGGCTCCGGCGACCCTGGTGCGTTCGTCCCGGGGGACGGCGCCGGGGTCATGCGCCTGTCAGCAGCTCCTCCGGGAGCTCCACGGTGCGCGAGCGCAGCCACTCCCCGAGCCCCTTCGCCTGGGGGTCGAAGCGGGTCGACGACGCCACCCCCTCGCCGAGCAGACCGACGATGACGAAGTTCAGCGCGCGCACCCGGGGCAGCTCGTACCGGCGCACCTCGAGCGCCGCCGCCTCGGGGAGCAGCGCGCGCAGCCGGTCGGTGGTGAGGTGCTCGCGGAGCCATGCCCAGGCAGCGTCGCCGCGCGCCCAGACCCCGAGGTTGGCGTTGCCGCCCTTGTCGCCGGAGCGCGCCCCGAAGAGCCGCCCCAGGGGGACGCGCAGCAGCGGGCCGGCGGGCGGCGGCGACGGCACCGGCCCCGGCTCGAGCCGCACCGGCGCGGCGGCGCCGGGGGTCACCTCGGTGTGGGGCACCTCGACGCGGCCGCCGTCGGGCAGCACCACGGTGTGCACCACCGCTCCGGCGGGCACCAGCGCCGGCCAGTACACCCCGTAGGCGGTCTCGGAGGTCGGCGGCGAGGTCGGGAAGAAGCCCGCGTAGCTCGCCAGCGCCAGCTCCATGGTGGCGTTCGAGAAGGCGCGGCCGACGGCGCGCGGGTCGGGGTCCTTCACGGTGACCCGCAGCAGCGCGGTGCCGGCCTCGTTGCTCTCGGCGTCGGGCCGGTCGGTGCGCAGCAGCCGCACGTCGGTCTCGGCGAAGCGCTCGCGGCCGCCGAGGATGCCGAAGAGCAGCTCCTCCGCGTGGCGCGCCTTCGCCTCGATGTCGAGGCCGGTGAGCACCATCGTCATGGTGTTGCGGTAGCCGCCGAGATAGTTGAGGCACACCTTGAGGTCCGGCGGCGCCGGCTCGCCGCGCACCCCGTCGACGCGCACCCGGTCGGGGCCGTCCTGGGTGAGCCGCACGCTGTCGAAGCGGGCGACCACGTCGGGGTTGGCGTACGCCGGCGCCCCGATCTCGTAGAGCAGCTGCGCGGTCACCGTGCCCACCGAGACCAGGCCGCCCGTCCCCGGGTGCTTGGTGATGACCGAGCCGCCGTCCGCGGCCACCTCGGCGATGGGGAAGCCGGGATAGCGGCGGTCGGTGATCTCATCGAGGAACGCATAGTTGCCGCCGGTGCACTGCGGTCCGCACTCGATGATGTGGCCGGCGACCACGGCGCCGGCGAGCGCGTCCCAGTCGGTGCGCTGCCAGCCGTGCCACCAGGCGGCGGGACCGACGGCGAGCGAGGCGTCGGTGACCCGCGGGCAGACCACCACGTCGGCGCCGGCGCGCAGGCCCTCGACGATCCCCCAGGCGCCCAGGTAGGCGTTGGCGCTCACCGGCTGCAGCTCCTCGCCGAGCGGGCGGCCGGTCTCGAGGTGGTCGAGCCGCACCCCGGCGTCGCGCAGCTCGCCGAGCCGGGGGAGCAGGTCGTCGCCCTCGACGTGGGCGATCCGCGGGTGCAGGCCGAGCCTGGCGGCGAGGTCGCGCAGCGCCGCCGCCAGCCCGGCGGGGTCGAGGCCGCCGGCGTTGCTCACCACCCGGATACCGCGGTCGAGGCAGGTGCCGAGCACCTCCTCCATCTGCCGCAGGAAGGTGGTCGCATAGCCGGCGCCGGTGCGCTCCCGCGCCTTCCAGAGGATGAGCATGGTCAGCTCGGCGAGGTAGTCGCCGCAGAGCACGTCGATGGGGCCGCCCTCGACCATCTCCCGGGCGGCGGCGAGGCGGTCGCCGTAGAAGCCCGAGCAGTTGGCGATGCGCACCGGGCGGCGGGGCTCGGTCATGCGTCCGCGTCCACCACCGCGAGCACCGCCCCGGACTCCACCTGGGTGCCGGCGGCGACGTGCACCTCCACGACGGTGCCGGCGTGGGGAGCCTGCACGGTGTGCTCCATCTTCATCGCCTCCAGGACGAGCAGGGGCTGGCCGGCGGTCACGGTGTCGCCGGGTTCGACGAGGACGCGGACCACGCAGCCGGGCATGGGGGCGCGCAGCGAGCCGGTCTGCACCGCCGCCCCCGGCTCGGGGAGGCGCTCGACCTCGCGGAGCAGCGACGACCCCAGCGGGCTGTCGACGTGGACGGCGCCACCGGCGGCGTGCACCCGCACCCGGCGGCGCACCCCCTCGATCTCGAGGTCCACGGCCTCGGCCCCGGCCGCGTGGAGGCGCACCCCGGAGAGCGGCTCGCCGTCGACGCACACCACCGGCGGATCGCCGGCCGCGTAGCCGACGCTGATCCGCCGCTCGCCGCAGTCGTAGTCGACCTGCTGCAGCGCGCTGGGGTTGTTCCGCCAGCCCGAGGGCACCGACCGCAGCACCGGCGCGGCGGCGCGCCGGGCGGCCTGCGCGGCGAGCGCCGCCGCCACCGCGTGGAGGCGCAGCGTCGCCGGGTCGCCGGGCGGGGCCCCGAGCACCGCCGGGTCGTGGCGGTCGAGATAGCCGGTGTCGGTGCGCCCGGCGAGGAAGTCGGGCTCGCGGAGGATGGCGACCAGCAGGTCGCGGTTGGTGGTGACGCCGTGCACCTCCGCGCCGGCGAGCGCGGCGGCGAGCCGCTGCGCCGCCTCCAGGCGGGTGGGCGCCCACGCGATCACCTTGGCGATCATCGAGTCGTAGTGGACGCTCACCGCCGAGCCGTCGCCGTAGCCGCTGTCGACGCGCACCCCCTCCGGCTCGGGGATGCGGAGGCGGTGGAGGACGCCGCTGGCGGGCAGGAAGCCGGCGAGCACGTCCTCGGCGTAGAGCCGCGCCTCGACGGCGTGCCCGCTCATCCGCGCCTCGAGCACCTCGGCGGGCAGCGGCGCACCCTGGGCGACGAGCAGCTGGAGGCGCACCAGGTCGAGGCCGGTGACCATCTCGGTGACCGGGTGCTCGACCTGGAGGCGGGTGTTGACCTCGAGGAAGTGGAAGCCGCCGCCGGCGTCGAGCAGGAACTCGACGGTGCCAGCGCCGGTGTAGCCGATGGCGCGCGCGGCGGCGACCGCGGCGGCGCCGATGCGCTCGCGCAGCGCCGGGTCGACGGCGGTGGACGGCGACTCCTCGACGATCTTCTGGTGGCGGCGCTGGATCGAGCACTCGCGCTCGAAGAGGTGGACGGCGTTGCCGTGGGAGTCGGCGAAGATCTGCACCTCGACGTGGCGCGGCGCCTCCACCCAGCGCTCCAGGAACACGGTGCCGTCGCCGAAGGCCGCCGCCGCCTCGCGGCGTGCCCCGTCGACGGCGGCGTCGAGCCCGGCGGGCTCGCGGACCACCCGCATCCCCCGTCCGCCGCCGCCGAACGCCGCCTTCACCAGCACCGGGAAGCCGATCCGCTCCGCCGCGGCCAGCAGCGCCGCGGACCCGCCGCCGTCGACCGCCTCGCTGCGCAGCACCGGCACCCCGGCGCGTGCCATCAGCTCCTTGGCGGCGAGCTTCGAGCCCATCGCCTCGATCGCGGCGGGGGGCGGGCCCACGAAGACCAGCCCCGCCTCCTCGCAGGCGCGGGCGAAGCCCGCGTTCTCGGAGAGGAAGCCGTAGCCGGGATGCACCGCGGTCGCCCCGGTGCGGCGGGCGGCGTCGACGATCAGGTCCGCACGCAGGTAGGTGTCCGCGGGCGCGGCGCCGGGCAGGCGCACCGCCTCGCCGGCGAGGGCGACGTGCGCAGCGCCGGCGTCGGGGTCGGAGAACACCGCCACCGTGTGCATGCCCATGGCATGCGCGGTGCGCATCACCCGCACCGCGATCTCGCCGCGGTTGGCGACCAGCAGCCTGCCGATGGGACGCGCTGCGCTCACATCCGGAACACGCCGAAGCCGCGCCGTCCGCGGACCTGGTCGGAGTGGGCCGCGCTGAGCGCGATGCCGAGCACGGTGCGGGTCTGGCGGGGATCGACGATGCCGTCGTCGTAGAGCTTCGAGGTGATGAAGAAGGGGTGTGACTCGCGCTCGATCTGCTCCTCGACGGCGCGGGTGCGGGCCGCGTCGGCGGCCTCGTCGTAGGCCTTCCCGCCGGCCTCCGCGGCCTGGCGGGCGACGATCGAGAGCACCCCGGCGAGCTGCTGCGGACCCATCACCGCGAGCTTGGAGTTGGGCCAGGCGAAGAGCAGGCGCGGGTCGTATGCGCGCCCGCACATCCCGTAGTTGCCGGCGCCGTACGAGGCGCCGATGTTCACGGTGACGTGGGGCACGGTGCTGTTGGTCACGGCGTTGATCATCTTCGCGCCGTCCTTGATCATCCCCGACTGCTCGTAATGGGCGCCCACCATGTAGCCGGTGGTGTTCTGCAGGAACACCAGGGGGCGGTCGATCTGGTTGGCGAGGAGGATGAACTCCGTCGCCTTCCGCGCCTCCTCCATGAACAGCACCCCGCGCGCGTTGGCGAGCACGCCGACGGGATGGCCGTGGATCGAGGCCCAGCCGGTGACCAGGCTGGTGCCGTACAGCGCCTTGTACTCGTCGAAGCGCGAGCCGTCGACGACCCGGGCGAGCACCTCGTGCGGGTCGAAGGGAACGCGGAGGTCGGCGGAGGCGATGCCGAGCAGCTCCTCGGGGTCGTGCAGCGGGTCGTCGGCGGGCTCGGTCGGACCGGGGCCGAGCTTGCGCCAGCCGAGGTCGGCGACGATCTGCCGGCCCAGGCGGATGCAGTCGCGCTCGTCGACGGCGAAGTAGTCGGAGACCCCCGACACCCGCGAGTGCATCTCCGCGCCGCCCAGCGACTCGTCGTCCGACTCCTCGCCGGTCGCCATCCTCACCAGCGGAGGGCCGCCGAGGAACACCTTCGCCTGGCGGTCGACGAGCACCGCGTGGTCGCACATCCCGGGCACGTACGCCCCGCCGGCGGTGGAGTTCCCGAACACCAGCGCGATCGTGGGGATGCCCGCCGCGGACAGCGCCGTGAGGTCGTGGAAGGTGCGTCCCGCGGGGACGAAGAGGTCGGCCTGGGTGGGCAGGTCGGCGCCTCCCGACTCCACCAGCCAGATCAGCGGCAGCCGGTTGAGCCGGGCGATCTCGAGGGCGCGGAGCTGCTTGCGCAGGGTATGCGGGTTCATCGCCCCGCCGCGCACGGTGGGGTCGTTGGCGGTGATCACGCACTCGACCCCGGAGACCACGCCGATGCCGGTGACGATGGCGGCGCCGACGTGGAACTCGGTGCCCCAGGCGGCCAGCGGCGAGAGCTCGAGAAAGGGCGCGTCGCGGTCGACGAGCAGCTCGACCCGCTCACGGGCGAGCAGCCGGCCGCGGCCGCGGTGGCGCTCCACGTAGCGCTCGCCACCGCCGGCGCGGGCGAGGGCGAGCTGCTCCTCGTGGGCGGCGAGCGCGGCGAGCAGCGCGGCGCGGTTGGCGCGGTAGGTGTCGCTCCCGGTGTCCACCGTGGAGCCGAGGACGGCCACGGGAACATGGTAGCCGCCGGTGCGGAGTCGGCGTCACCTTGTGGTTGATATTTCGACCAACGGTCGAGTATGACCTCTGCCGGCCGCGGTCCCGGAAGCCTCACACTTGCCGCCACACGTGCCTGGATCGGAGGAATCGGCGGGCGATGAGGCGTGCTCTGGTGGTGGCCACGCTGATCTCGGCTGGCGCGAGCGCCGCCTGCGGGACCGCGACCAGCCCGGGTGTCCAGCCGGGGCCCTCCCCCGCCGTCTCCTCGATCGCACCGTCCCCGACCGCGCCGGCCTCGACCTCGCCGGGGGCCTCGACCCCGTCCGAGGTGGTGACCGTGCAGGCGACATGCCCCGGGCACTGCGTGGACATCACCTTCGAGCTGACCGTGGTGGCGGCCCCCCCTGCGGGCGAGAGCCTCTCGCTCGACGTCCGCATCCCGGGGCAGCAGCAACACTCCGTCACGCTCTGCGGCGCCACCGGCTCGAGGCGGTGCGCCGGGGATGCCACCGTGTACCGGGTGGTGTTCTCGAACGTGGCCGGCGGTGGGAGCGCCTCCTACAGCTTCGACGAGGTGGGCTCGTCGGCGCAGGTCACCACCATCCGCCAGGGGACGGTCGACCTCGCCACCTCGTCGACGGTCAGCGCGAACTTCCCCACCGGCCCCTAGATCGCGATCGAGGCGTTCCCCGACCACGCGGCCGTCTCGTCGCGGTCACCGCCCGGGGGAACGCACCCCATCCACGAGCAGGCCGGTCACCTCGGCGGCGACCTCGTCGAGGCTGAGCCGTCCCTCGGGTGAGAACCACAGCGGCACCGCGTTCAGGGTGGCGATGATCGAGTGCTGGGCGATGCGCAGGTCCATGTCGCGGAACACCCCCGCCGCCATCCCCTCGCGCAGGATCGTCTCCAGCCGGGACATGTACTCGTGGAGCGGACGGCGCACCACGTCGTCGCGGATGCCACTCAGCGCCACCCGGGCGCTCACCGCGCCCACCGGGTCGGTGCAGATGATCCGGACGTGGCTGTGGCAGAAGGCGCGGAGCCGCTCCTCGGGCCCGACCCGCGACAGCAGCAGCTCGGCGAGCGCCTCCTCCTGGGCCCGCACCACGTGGACGACGACGTGGCCGAGCAGTTCCTCCTTGCTGCGCACGTAGTAGTACAGGCTGGCCTTGGAGAGGCCGACCCGCTCCCCCACCGCCTCGAGGGTGGCCTTCTCCAGACCCATCTCGCGGAACACCTCCACCGCGGCGAGCACGATGAGCTCGCGCCGTGACTGGCGCCGGCGCACCCGCCGCTGCTCCGACTCGGCGGTGACCGGCGCGCTGGTGCCGGCCTCGCTCACGTGAAATCGCCGGCCGCGTGCCGGAGCAGGGTGATCAGCTCGGTGAGACGCGCGATCTCCTCCGGCTCGAGGCCGCGCAGGCCGAAGTCGCCGCCCATCAGCTCGGCGGTGGCGCGCTCCACCCGGGCCCGGCCGGCCTCGGTGATCTCCACCAGGGTGGTGCGGCGGTCGGTCGGGTGGGCGACCCGTCGCACCAGCTGGTCCTGCTCGAGGCGGTCGACGGCGTTGGTGACGCTGGTGGGATGGACCATGAGACGCTCGCCCATCTTGCTCATCGGCAGCGAGCCGTGCCGGCTGAACATCAGCAGCACCAGCGCCTCGTAGCGCGCGAAGCTCAGCCCGAAGGGCCGCAGGATGGCGTCGATCTCGCCGAGCAGGATCTGCTGGGCGCGCATGATCGAGGTCACCGCCGCCATCGGGCCGGTTGCACCGAAGCGATCGCGCCAGTGCCGCGAGGCCTCGGCGATCGGGTCGAAGGCGAGCGCGCGACGTCCGTTCGGCCGGGCGCCGCGCGTGCCGCTCTCGGTCAGAACTGTGGAGCCTCCGTGTACCCGCCCCAGAGCTCGGTCAGCGCACCGCAGATCTCGCCCAGGGTCGCCTCGACGCGCACCGCCTCGATCATCGCAGGGACCATGTTCTCCGCGCTCCCCGCCACCCGCGCCATGCGCGCCAGGGCGCCGTCCACCGCCGCCTGGTCGCGCTGGGCGCGGCGCTCGCCGAGGGCGCGGTTCTGCTCACGCTCGACCTCGTGGCTCACCCGGAGGATCTCCAGCGGCGAGTCGACGCTGCCGGTCAGGGTGTTGACCCCGACCACCCGCTTCTGGCCGCGCTCCATGGCGCGCTGGTGGGCGAAGGAGGAGTCGGCGATCTCGGAGAGGAACCAGCCGTCCTCGATGCCGCGGAGGATGCCGCCGCTCATGGTGCCGTCGTGGCTCATCGAGCGGATCCGGGCGAAGATCTCCTCGGCCTCGGCCTCGACCCTGTCGGTGAGCTGCTCGACGAACCAGGAGCCGCCCAGCGGGTCGACGACGTTGAGCACCCCGGTCTCCTCGGCGATCACCTGCTGGGTGCGCAGCGCGATCTGCGCGGCCCGCTGGGAGGGCAGCGCCAGCACCTCGTCGAGGGCGTTGGTGTGCAGGCTGTTGGTGCCGCCGAGCACCGCCGCCATCGCCTCCACCGCGGTGCGCACCACGTTGTTGTCGGGCTGCTGCGCGGTCAGCGAGACCCCCGCCGTCTGGGTGTGGAAGCGAAGCTGCTGCGCCCGGGCGGTCCTCGCGCCGTAGACGTCGCGGAGCCAGCGCGCCCAGATGCGGCGGGCGGCGCGGAACTTGGCGATCTCCTCGAAGAAGTCGATGTGGGCGTCGAAGAAGAAGGAGAGGCCGGGGGCGAACTGCTCGATGTCGAGCCCGCGCGAGAGGCCGAGCTCGACGTAGGCGAAGCCGTCGGCGAGGGTGAAGGCGAGCTCCTGCGCGGCGGTCGAGCCGGCCTCGCGGATGTGGTACCCGGACACCGACAGCGGCTTGTACGCGGGCACCTCGCGGGCGCAGTACTCCATCAGGTCGCCGATCAGCCGCAGGTGCCGCTCGGGCTGCCAGAGCCACTCCTTCTGGGCGATGTACTCCTTGAAGATGTCGGTCTGCAGGGTGCCGTTGAGCACCCGGTGGTCGACACCCTGCCGCTCGGCCGCGACCACGTACATGCAGAACACCGGGACCGCCGGACCGCTCACCGTCATCGACGTGGTGACGTCGCCGAGGGGGATGCTGTCGAAGAGCAGCTCCATGTCGGCGACGCTGTCGACGGCGACGCCGCAGTGGCCGACCTCGCCGAGGCTCTTCGGATCGTCGCTGTCGCGCCCCATCAGCGTCGGCATGTCGAAGGCCACGCTGAGCCCGCCCCCGCCCTCGGCGAGGATCATCCGGTAGCGCTCGTTGGTCTGCCGCGCGTTGCCGAACCCGGCGAACTGGCGCATCGTCCACGGCCGCCCCCGGTAGCCGGTGGGGTGCAGCCCGCGGGTGAAGGGAAACTCGCCGGGCCAGCCGATCCGCTCGAACCCGGCATAGCGGTCGCCGGGTCGCGGGCCGTACACGGGATCGACCTCGCTGCCGCTCAGGGTGGTGAAGTCGGCATCACGAACCCGTCCGGCGGCGGCCGCGGCGTCGTACGCCGCCTGCCAGCGCCGCCGGCCGGCCTCGATGTCCTCGCTCCCGTCGGGCGCGGGAACCCCCTCCCCCTGCTGCTGCTGCCAGGCCATCTGTTGCCCCCTCGGTGTGGGTGGTCGACGAGGCGATAATACTAGGAAGTCCTACTATTGGGGGGGCCAGTAACGCCGGACCGGCGGGGCGACGCCGGTGGGGATGCGGCGCTGACGACCCGCAGCCGTCACACTGGGGCTGCGCGGCGCTCCGCGCTGAAGGGGGGATTCGCAGTGGACTTCCGGGTGCTGGGCCCGCTGGAAGTCTGGGATGGCGAGAGGCAGCTCAGCCTCGGCGGCGGGAGGCAGCGCGCCCTGCTCGCCATGCTCCTGCTCCACGCCAACCGGGTGGTCCCCGTCGACGCCCTGGCCGCGGCGCTCTGGGGGGAGGTCGCCCCGGGGCGGGCCGAGGCCGCGCTCCAGACCCATGTCGCCGCGCTGCGCCGGCTGCTCGAGCCGGAGCGCGACCGGCGGACGCCGGCGATGCTGGCCGCTCGTGACGACGGGTACCTCCTCCAGGTCGGCGTGGGCATGCTCGACCTCGACCACTTCGTGCGGCTGGCCGGCGAGGGCCGGCGCCTGCTCCAGGGCGACCCCGCGACGGCGGCGGAGAGGCTGCGGGCCGCCCTCTCCCTCTGGCGCGGCGACGCCCTCGGCGACGTCGCCCTCGAGGGTGAGGCCGGCGTCCTCGCCGCCCGCCTCGACGAGCGCCGCCTCGCCGCCGTCGAGGACCGCATCGCCGCCGAGCTCGAGTTGGGGCGGCACGCGGCCGTGGTGGCGGAGCTGGCGGCGCTGGTCGCCGCCCACCCCGGGCGCGAGCGCCTCCTCGGCGAGCTCATGCTCGCCCTCCACCGCTGCGGCTGCACCGCCGAGGCGCTGACCGCCTACCGCGACGCGCGCGGGGTCCTCGACCCCGGTCCCGAGCTCCGGAGCCTGGAGCGGGCGATCCGGGCGCGGGACCCCGAAGCCGGCGCCCCGGCGCGACGGGCCGGGGCGCCGGCGCCGGCCCCGGCCCCGGCCCCGGCCCCGGCCCCGGCCCCGGAGAGCGCACCGTCACGGGCCGCCCGGCGGCGGTGGCGGCGCCGCCTCTGAGGTCGAGCTCGAGCCCGCTCATCCGCCGCCGGTGCGGCCACTGATCAGCCGCTCCCAGGAGCCGACCGGGGCGGCGGCGGCGGCCGGCGCCGGCACCAGGGTGTGCACCCCGGTCACCTGCCGGGTGCCGGTGCGGCCGCGGCCCAGGCCGCCGGCGCTGTACCGGTTCTGCTCGTCGAGCAGGCGGGCGAAGAGCCCCCCGGCGCGGCTGAGCTCGGCATGGGTGCCCTGCTCGGCGACCCGGCCACGGTCGAGGACCACGATCTCGTCGACGCTGCCGAGGGTGCTGAGGCGGTGGGAGATCATCAGCACGGTGCGCCCCCGCACCAGGGTCTGGAGCGCCCGCATCACCTCGGCCTCGGCCTCGACGTCGAGGCTCGCGGTGGGCTCGTCGAGGATGAGGATGGGAGCGTCGCGGAGGATCGCCCGGGCGATGGCGAGGCGCTGGCGCTGGCCGCCGGAGAGGTTCCTGCCCCCCTCACGGACGCGGGCGGCATAGCCACCGGGCAGGGCCGCCACGGTGTCGTGAATGTGCGCCTTGCGCGCCGCTGCGACGATCTCCTCGTCGGTGGCGTCGGGGCGGCCGAGCGCGATGTTCTCGCGCACCGTGCCCTCGAAGAGCACCGAGTCCTGGAGCACCAGGCTGATGTTGTCGCGGAGCACGGCGAGGGGGTAGTCCTCGACGTCGATGCCGTCGACGAGCACCGACCCCGACCAGGCCTCGAAGAAGCGCGGGATCAGCTTGACCAGCGTGGTCTTGCCGCAGCCGGACAGCCCCACCAGCGCGATCCGCCGCCCCGCGGCCACGTGGAGGTCGACACCGCGGAGCACCGGGCTCCCGGCGTCGTAGCCGAACACGACGTTGCGGAGGGTGACGTCGCCACGCACCCGGTCGCGCCCCTGGTACACGCGCACCGGCTCGACCATCTCGGGAACCTCGTCGAGGATCTCCTGCAGCCGCTCGGCGCCGGAGGCGGCGCTGGAGGTCAGGTTCATGAGCTTGGAGAGGTTCTTCATCGGCTGGTAGAGCAGCTTGGAGTAGGCGAGGAACACGGTCAGCGAGCCCACCGTCACCGCCCCCTCGGGCACGGTGAGGACGCCGAGGCGGAAGCGATGGCCGTGGCCGGCGGCGATCCATCCGCCGATCGTGATCAGGGTGGCGTTGCCGGCGGCGAGCAGCACCAGCACCAGCGGCGAGAACTCGGCCTGCAGCCGCCCGCCCCGCGAGCCCGCGGCGCGCTGCCGGTCGGCGTGGCGCGCGAAGTTCTGCTCCTCGCGCTCCTCGAGGGCGAAGCCCTTCACCTCGGCGATCGCGGTCAGGTCCTCGGACGCGACCTCGGCGACCCGCCCGGCGGCCTTCGCGGTGCGCCTGGCCGCCGCCTTGATCGCGAGGGTGTAGCGCACCACGATCACGAAGAGCGGCGGCGCGATCACCATCGACACCACCGTGAACTGCCAGCTGAGCAGCGCCATCACCACGACGATCCCGATCAGGGTGAGGATGCCGCTGAGCAGGTCGACGAGCCCGTCGGTGACCAGCTTCTCGATGTCGGCGACGTTGCCGGTGATGCGCTGCACCAGGTCGCCGGTGCGCTG
>DASXNK010000165.1 GCA_036495095.1 Candidatus Dormiibacterota bacterium
GGTACCAGGGCAGGCCCTGCAGGTCGGCGATCACCGCGGGACGCGACTCACGGCGCCGACCGGTAGCCGAGCGGGAAGCGCCGGCAGAGCGCGAGGCTGCGCTCGCGCTCCCCCTCGCGCACCGCGGCGTCGTCGAAGCCCCCGAGCATGGTGGCGACCAGGTCGGCGATCTCGTCCATCTCGGCCTCGCGCATCCCCCGGGAGGTCACCGCGGGGGTGCCCAGGCGGATGCCGTTGGGGTTGAAGGGGCTGCCCCCGTGGAAGGGGAAGGTGTTGGCGTTGACGGTGATGCCGACCTCGTCGAAGGCCGCCTGCACCGCGCGTCCCTTGAGCCCGGTCGGCCGCAGGTCGAGGAGCATGAGGTGGTTGTCGGTGCCGCCGGTGACCAGGGTCATGCCCCGCGCCACCAGCGCGGCGGCGAGCGCCCGGGCGTTGGTCACCACCTGGGCGGCGTACTCGCGGAAGGCGGGCTCGCCGACCAGCTTCAGCATCACCGCCTTGCCCGCGATCGCGTGGTTGAGCGGGCCGCCCTGCACCCCCGGGAAGACCGCCTTGTCGACCGCCTCGGCATGGGCGGCGCGGCAGAGGATCATCCCCCCCCAGGGTCCGCGCATGGTCTTGTGGGTGGTGAGGGTGACGAAGTCGGCGTGGGGCACCGGGCTCGGATGGACCCCGGCGGCGACCAGCCCGGCGAAGTGGGCCATGTCGACGAGCAGCAGCGCCCCCACCTCGGCGGCGATGTCGGCGAAGGCCGCGAAGTCGAGCACCCGGGGGTAGGCGCTGTAGCCGGCGACGATCATCTTCGGCCCCACCTCGACGGCGCGGGCACGGACCTCGTCGTAGTCGAGCCGGCCGGTGCTCTCCGAGACCGTGTAGCCCTCGAAGCGGTAGAGCCGGCCCGAGAAGTTCGCCGGGGAGCCGTGGGTTAGGTGGCCACCCTGGTCGAGCGCCATCCCCAGCACGGTGTCGCCGACCCTGAGGGCGGCGGCGTACACCGCCATGTTGGCGCTGGAGCCGCAGTGCGGCTGGACGTTGGCATGGTCGGCGCCGAAGAGGGCGGTGGCCCGGTCGCGGGCGAGGTTCTCGATCTGGTCGACGACCTGGCAGCCGCCGTAGTAGCGCTTGCCGGGCAGGCCCTCGGCGTACTTGTTGGTGAGCCAGGAGCCGACCGCGTCGAGCACCGCCGGGGGCGCGAGGTTCTCGGAGGGGATCAGCTCGAGGGTCTCCTCCTGGCGGAGCAGCTCGGCCTCGAGGAGGTCGGCCACCTCCGGGTCGGCGGCGCGCAGCGCGGGCTTCAGCTGGGTCTCGAGCAAGGATGCGGGCCTCGGGTCGTCGTCCCTCCGTGGCGTACGCACGGGTGGCGGCGGTGGGAGGTCAGCCCCCGAGATGCGGCCGCAGCTGGTCGAAGGAGACCGGCCCGGTCCGCAGCACGCGCGGGGGATCCTCGGTGAGGTCGATGATAGTGGACCCCCTCCCGTCTCCGGGACCGCCGTCGAGGAGCGCGTCGAGCTCGCCGGCGAGGCGTTCGGCCACCTCGGCGGCCGTGGTGCAGGCCGGTTCGCCGTGGCGGTTGGCGCTGGTGACCGCGAGCGGACCGGTGCGGCGGAGCAGCTCGCGGAGCAGCGGATGGCCGGGCACCCGGACCATCAGGGTGCCGCCCGGGCAGGGCACGGCGAGCCCGCCGCCGGCGATGGCCGCGAGCACCAGGGAGAGCCCCCCGGGCCAGAAGGCGGCGGCGAGGCGCCGGGCCGTCGCCGGCATCTCCACCAGCGGCTCGAGCTGCCCGGCGGAGGCGGCGAGCAGCCCGACCGCCATCTCCGGCGGCCGCCGCTTCACCGCGTAGACCCGCGCCAGGGCGGCGGCGTCGTCGGGCCGGCAGGCGATGCCGTACACGGTGTCGGTGGGCACCCCGACCACGCCGCCGGCGTCGAGCGCCGCGACCAGCGGCTCGAGCGCGCTCATCCCAGCCGCGCCTCCACCACCCGGGGGCGGCCGGCGAGGTCGTCGACCACCGCCACCTCGCCGCCGGGGCGGCCCTCCTCCACCAGCCCCACCACGGCCTCGCGGCGGCGGGGGTCGATCTCCAGGGCGAGGTATCCGCCCGGCCGCACCAGCGGCAGGCAGCCGCGGAGCAGCACCCGGTAGGCGTCGAGCCCGTCCGCCCCCGCCTCGAGGGCGAGCCGGGGCTCGTGGTCGCGGACGTCGCGCATCAGCCCGTCCATCTCCGCCGAGCTGATGTAGGGCGGGTTGCTGAGCAGGGCGTCGTAGGGGGCGTGGCCCTCGAGCGCCGCCTCCCACGACCCCTCGACCACGGTCACCCGCTCCTCCACCCCCAGCCGGGCGGCGTTGTCCCGGGCCACCGCCACCGCCGCGGCGGAGACGTCGCCGGCCACCACCGTGCAGCCGGGCAGCTCGGCGGCGAGGGTGCACGCGATGCAGCCGCTGCCGGTGCCGGCGTCGGCGAGGCGCAGCCCCTCCCCCGCCCCGCCCGCGGTGGCCCGGCACCAGCGCAGCGCCCGCTCCACCAGGGTCTCGGTCTCCGGCCGGGGGATCAGCACATCGGAGGTGACCCGGAACCGGCGGCCGTAGAACTCGCGCTCCCCGACCAGGTACGCGACCGGCTCGCCGGCGGCGCGGCGGCGGAGCAGCGCCCGCATCGGCTCCAGCTCCTCCTCGCCGAGGGGCCGGTCGTACTGCAGGTACAGGTCGAGGCGGCGCAGCCCCAGGCTGTGGGCGGCGAGCAGCTCGGCGTCGAGCCGGGGGCTCTCGCTGCCCCGCTCGGAGAGGAAGCGGGTGCTGAGCCGGACGACCTCGACCAGGGTGGGAGCGGGCACGGTGGGGAGGATAGGGAGCGGCCGGCTTACCCTGCGGGGGCCTCCTCGAGCAGGCGACGGGCCTGCTCGGCCTGCATCAGCGGTTCGATCAGGACGTCCAGATCGCCGTCGAGCACCTTCGGCAGCTGGTGGACGGTGAGCTCGATGCGGTGGTCGGTGATCCGAGACTGAGGGTAGTTGTAGGTCCGCACCTTCTCGCTGCGATCGCCGCTGCCCACCATGCCGCGGCGGGTCTCGCTCATCTCGCGCTGCCGCTCCGCCTGGGCGAGGTCGTAGAGCCGCGCCCGCAGCACCCGCATCGCCTTGTTCCGGTTCTTCAGCTGCGACTTCTCGTCCTGGCAGGTGACCACCAGCCCGCTGGGGAGATGGGTGATGCGCACCGCGGAGTCGGTGGTGTTGACGCTCTGACCGCCGTGGCCGGTGCTGCGGTACACGTCGATCTTGAGGTCGTTCTCGTCAACCTGGACGTCGACGTCGTCGGCCTCGGGGAGCACCACCACACTCGCCGCCGAGGTGTGGATGCGCCCCTGGGACTCGGTCTCGGGAACGCGCTGGACCCGGTGCACCCCGGACTCGTACTTGAGCCTGGAGTAGGCGCCGGCGCCGTGCACCTCGAAGACCACCTCCTTGAAGCCCTTCCCGGACTGGTTGGAGTCGAGGATCTCCACCGGCCAGCGGCGGCCCTCGGCGTAGCGGAGGTACATGCGGAGCAGATCGCCGGCGAAGAGCGCCGCCTCGTCCCCCCCGGTGCCGGCGCGGATCTCCACCACCACGTCGCGCTCGTCGTTGGGGTCGGTGGGCAGCAGCAGCCCGCGCAGCCGCTCGTGGGCGGCCTCCTCGCGGTCGCGCTGGACGCGAAGCTCCTCCTCGGCGAGGGCCACCATCTCCGGGTCGCTCTCGTGCCGGCGCATGTCCTCGGCCTCGGCGGCGGCCTCCTCGGCGCGGCGCCAGGTGCGGCCGGTCTCGACCACCTCGCGCAGCCGCGCCTGCTCCTGGGAGAGCTTCTGCACCCGCTCGACGTCCTGGTAGGCGTCGGGTGCGCTCAGCTCGCGCTCCAGCTCCTGGTAGCGCTCCTCGAGAGCGCGGAGGCGTCCCTCGATCCCGCCCATCGCGGCCCCCGCGATTACGAGGCCAGCGTCAGCGGTGTCCCCGAGACCCCGACGTCCCCGGCCCGCGCCAGCGCGAGGGCCTCGATGGCCACCTCGATCTGGGCGTCGTCGGGCTCGCGGGTGGTGAGCCGCTGGGTGGCGAGGATGGGGATGAGCGCGAGCCGTCCCGGAGGCGTGCGCCGCACCCTGGCGAGGCCGCGGATGCCCTCGTAGGCGATCGCCGCCACCACCGGGATCAGGATCACCCGGCTCAGCACCAGCAGCGGCACCGGAAGGCCGCCGAAGGGGGCGAAGACGACGATGCTGACCAGCGCCACCACCACCAGGAAGCCGGTGCCGCAGCGGGGGTGCAGGCGGCTCGCCCGGCGGACGTGCTCGACGTCGATCGGATCGCCCGCCTCGTAGCAGTTGATCGTCTTGTGCTCGGCGCCGTGGTACTCGAAGACCCTGCGCACGCTCGGAACCTGGGCGATGAGCCCGAGGTAGCCCAGCAGCACCCCGGCGCGAGCGATGCCCTCGATGACGACGAAGCCGACGCTGCGGTCGCCGTGGTGGATCAGCCCGGCGAGGCCGAGGGGGAGGCCGACGAAGAGCAGCAGGCCCACCAGGACCGACACGCCCATGGTGGCGCGCATCACCCGCGGGGAGAGCTGGATGTCGTCCGCCTCCGCCTGGACGTTCGCCGACCAGGTCAGCGCCCGCATCCCCAGGTGGAGCATCTCGATCAGGCCGGCGATGCCGCGGAGGAAGGGCAGCGCCCAGAGCCTGCTGGTGTAGACCCGCGAGGTCAGCGGCTCGGCGATGCTGACGATGGTGCCGTCACGGCGGCGTGCGGCGACCGCAAAGTGCTTGCGGCCGCGCATCAGCACGCCCTCGATGACGGCCTGGCCGCCGTAGAAGAACTGGTCGGGCTCGGCGGCCATGGCCTCGGTCAGCTCTTCGCGGCGGCCGCGGCGGCGGCCGCGGCGGCCTTCTCGGCCCGGCGGCGGAAGCGCTCGACCTGACCGCCGGTGTCGATGATGCGCTGGGTGCCGGTGAAGAACGGATGGCAGACCGAGCAGACCTCGGTCTTCAGCTCGGTGTGCGTCGACCCGGTGGTGAAGGTGTTGCCACAGAGGCAGCGCACCACCGCGTCAGCGTGGTATTCGGGGTGGATGGCCGCCTTCATGAGTGCTCCTGGGTCGCCAATCGGTCGCGGGGAGAGGCCCGCTCGAATCGCCCGGAGAATACCACGGGGCTGCTGTGACCAATCCCGCCGTCAGGGGATCGTGGCGGAGACGCCGCCGGCAGCCCTGGGGCGGGTGAAGTTGCCGTGGGCGACGCCGGGGAGCTCGCGGCGGAGGTGGTCGAGGGCCTCGAGCATCCCCACCCCCGGCGAGGTGGCGGGGAGCACCTCGAGCAGCCAGTCGTGGTCGACGTTGAGGCTGCGCCACTGGACCTGCTCGACGCCCATCTCGCGGCAGGCGGCGACGGTGCGCTCGAGCTCCTCGGGGGCGTCGGTGATCCCCGGGAAGGTGAGCAGGTTGAGGCACACCTGGCCGCCCACCTCCCGCATCACCCGGCCGCACTCCACGACGTCGTCCAACCCGTAGCCGGTGGGCCGGTAGTAGGCGCGGAAGACGGCGCCGGTGAACGAGATCGCGCTGATCCGCACCGAGTCGCAGCCCGCCGCGATCAGCCGGCGCAGCGCCGCCGGGCTGCTGCCGTTGGTGTTGACGTGGATGGTGGCCATGGGGTGCTCGGCGCGGATCCGGCGGGTGGCCCCCTCGAGGGCGGCGGCACGGGTGAGCGGCTCGCCCTCGCAACCCTGGCCGAAGGAGACGATCCGGGCGCCGGTTCCACCGAGGTGGTACCCGGCCAGGTCGGCGAGCTCGTCGGAGGTGGGCGCGTAGCGCATCCGCGGCTGCGGGGTGGGCACCGGGTCGGGCTGGAGGGAGATGCAGCCGAGACAGTCGGCGTTGCAGGCGGGAGACGCGGGCAGCGCCCCCTCGTAGCGGCGGTGGAAGGTGTTCTGGGCGGTGTAGCAGTTGTGCTCGAGGGCGCAGACGGCGAGCTGCTCGACCACCCGGTTGCCGGGGAGCGCGTCGCGGGCGGCGGCCACCGCGGCGCCGAGGTCGCCGCGGCGGAAGCGCTCCGGCTCCCACCAGTCGAGGTCGTCGGTGCGCGCCGCCGCCACCATCAGCCTGCCGCGGTGCTCGGCGACTGCGGTGTAGCCGAACAGGGGCAGCCGGGGCACCGTCGGCTCGGGGCGGGAGGCGGGCAGCAGGGTGCGGAGATGGCCGACGGGGAGGACGGCGGCGACGGCGAGGCCGTCGAGGACCACCTCCCGCCCCTGGCGGTCGAGCCCGAGGGCGCGGCGGCCGGGGAGGTGGGCGAGGGTCGCCGCCTCCGGCAGCGGGATGAGCCCGGCGGGGTCGAGGGCCACCAGGCGCCCCCCCGAACGCCCCGCCGGACGGGCGTCGACGGTGGTCAGCTGACCGTCCGGACCGGCGACGCAAGCACGCACGAGCACAGATGGTAGTGATCGGTCACACAGAGGTCAGAATTCCGGTGGATGATTGTGGTGCGATGCGGCTGACGATCCCCCGTCCCTCCCGGCGGCTGCTGGTGCCCGCCCTCCTGGTGGCGGCTGCCGCCGGCCTGGTCTCGGGCGGCTCGCCGGCGGTCAGCCTCGGCCCGGTGGGCACCCCGGCGCACCGGGCCGCGGCGGCCACCCACCCGGGCGGCGGGGTCGCGGCCGCCGCGCCGTCCCGCCCCGCGGTGCTGACCATCGCCTCGCTGCGCACCATGCACCGGACCGCCGGATCGCTGGTCGCCCTGGGCGCGCCGCAGCCGGCGCCGGGATACACCCTGCAGCGGATCAGCTACCGCAGCCAGGGCCTGCGGGTCACCGCCACCCTGGTGGTGCCCACCACCCCGGGACGCCACCGGCTGGTCATCGCCCTCCACGGGCTCGCCACCGCGCGGACCTACCGGATCGGCGCCGACGCCCTCCCCCTGGCGATCCCGCTGGCGAAGCACGGCGTGCTCGTGGGCGTTCCCGACTACCGCGGGCTCGGCGGCGGCGATCCCGACCCGCGCACCGCGGCGCTGCCGCTCGCCGACGCGATCGACGCCCTCAACCTCCTCGACCTGCTCCGCCACGACCCCCGGGTCGACCCCGCCCACGTCGGGCTGATCGCGCACAGCCTCGGCGGCAACATCGCCGAGATCATGCTCGCGGTCCAGCCCGGCATCCGCACCGCGGTCCTCTACGCGCCGAGCGAGAGCGAGTACTCCGCCCTCTACCTGCGCCGGCCCAGCTTCTTCGTCGGGCGGCCCGGCCTCCACGCCCCCTCCCAGGACGCCGCCCTCTACCGGGCGATGTCCCCGGGCTCCAACTTCGGCACCCTCCACTGCACCGTGCTCCTCGAGCACGGCACCGCCGACCGGGTGGTGCCGGTCCGGGCCAGCGAGGTGACCAGCCGCGAGCTCAGCGCCGCCGGCGCCACCGTCCAGCTGCGATTGATCCCGGGCGCCGGCCACGACCTCGACCGGCCGGTGTGGACGGGCCCGCTCGCCGACGGCACCGCCTTCCTCCTCACCGCGCTCTGAGTCCGGTCACCCTTCCGGACCGTCGGGCTGGCATCCTTCCGGCGGTGTCCGGCTCTCAGATTCCTCTCAGCCTCGGACCGGTACGCCCGTGGCAGTCTGTCTCCCGGCAGCGATCGACGGAGGGAGGGCGCCGGTGGGGATGACGGTGATCGAGCGGCCTGCGGTCCGCCGGACGGCGGCTCCGGAGGCCCGGCCGGGTGGCCGCCTCACCGGAGCCGACCTGCTGCGAGCGGTGGCCATGCTCAGCGTGATCGCCGTCCACGCGGTCGCCTGGATGGCGACGGCGGACGCCCCGGCGGCGGCCTTCTACGGCACCCTCGACCGGCTGCTCCGCTTCGGCGTCCCCGTCTTCGTCTTCCTCACCGGCTACGTCCTGGTCCACCGCTATCGCAACCGCGCCATCGACCGCCGCCGCTTCGCCCGGGGGCGGACCCGGCGGGTGATCGTGCCCTTCGTCTGCTGGGCGGCGGTCTACCTCGCCTGCGCCTTCGTCGTCACCCCGCTGCACGACCAGATCCACTCCCCGGCCGACCTCGGCGGCATGCTCTGGAGCGGCACCGTCGCCGGCCACCTCTACTTCCTGCCGGTCGCCCTGCAGTTCTACCTGCTCTTCGCGCTGCTCCCCCGGAGCCGCCGCGCCGTTGCCGTGCTCTGCGCGGTGGCGATCCCGCTCCAGCTGGTGCTGACCGGGCTGCGGGCCACCGGCCGGCTGCCCGAGGGTGGGGTGCTCGGCGACCTCGACGGCGAGCACGCCCAGTGGCTCTCCGTCTGGTGGCTCGGCTACTACGCCCTCGGCGCCGCCGCCGCGGCCTGGCACGAGCCCCTGGAGCGGGCGCTCCGCCGGCATCGGCGCGCCGCCCTCGCCGCCCCCCTGGTGGCCGCGCCCCCGGTGCTCCTCGACCTGTTCTGGTCCGGCGCCCAGGGCTACGACGAGATCCTCCGGCCGTCGATCATGCTGCTCACCGTCGCGGTGCTCGCCGCCGGGCTCGCCGCCGGTCAGGGCCTGGCCCGCCGCGGCCGCCGCCGCACCCAGCTGGTCGAGATGCTCGCCCAGCGCTCCCTCGGCGTCTACCTGCTCCACCCGCTGCTGCTCACCCTCACCGGCCGCGCCCTCCAGCTCGACGCCTCGCCGCTGCGGATGGACGGCGACCTCGCCCACAGCATCGCCGCCTACCTGGTGCTGGTGTTCGGCACCCTCGCCGCCAGCCTCCTCGCCGTCGGCGTGCTCTGCCGGGTGCCCGGCGGCTGGCTGCTCGCCGGACGCGTCGAGGGCCGCGGCGCCCCCGGCGAGGCCGGCCGGGCGCGCTCGCTGCCGCGCGGCGCGGTGCCGGTGCCCGTCCGCACCCGCTAACCCTCCCTCCGGAGGAACAGGACCACGCTGGTCCAGCGCAGCGAGCCGCGGCCGAGCACGATGTGCGGGGTCCGCTCCCGGTCGCCGTCGCTCCAGATCGGGTCGTCGATCAGGGCACGCGGAGGCGGCCGGTCGTCGAGCGGACCGATGAGCGCCAGCCCCGGGGTGTCGACGACGTACCTCCGCAGCGCCTCCGCGGTGAAGAACTCGGCGTCGTCGCCGCCCGCCAGGATCCACTCCGTGGCCACGCAGAGCACTCCGCCCGGGCGGAGCACTCGGGCCATCTCGCGCATCCCCCGGGCCGAGGCGTCGTGACCGCCGAAGTGCTCGATGCTGCTGAGCGAGTAGACGACGTCGAAGGAGGCGTCCTCGAAGGGGAGGTCGAGCGCGTCCGCGGCCATCGGGCGGAGCGCGGCCTCGCGGTACGGGAAGGGCGCGTACCGCGAGGGGCGGGTGAGGAAGTCGCCGGCGGCCTCGGCGGCGATGCCCCCGGCGAAGTCGCCCGCATAGAGGTCGGTCGCGATCACCTCGGCGCACCGGTTCGCCAGGTAGTAGAGGACGCACTCGTGCCCGGCCGCGACGCCGAGCGCCCGGGTGTCCGGTCCGAGGATGCCGAGCTGCTCCAGGCCGTAGACGCACTGCGTCCACTCGAACGCCTTGCGGTGGAAGCGGTGCTCGCCCTGGGGCATCCCCAGCGCGCGGTTGTACATGAGCCAGGTGGGGTCGTCCCACGCGTCCGGATGGCAGAGCCGGTTGAGCGCGCTCCGCGGCTGCTCCGGCGGCGCGGTCCGCTCGGCGACCGCGACCAGGCCGCGGTCGACGCCGTCGTCCCCGCGGGTCGCCTCCTGGAGCTCCCGGGCGATGCGCTCCATCGACCTGCGGATCACCGGGCGGCCGCGCGCAGCCTCGGAGAGGACGGAGCGGAGGCTCCGCACCACCGCCCGGCGTCGGGAGGCTGCCGCCATAGCAGCCGGGAGCGTACACCCTGCCCGGGGGCGCTAGCGGAGCCGCCGGCCCTCCTCGGGGCGGAGGGCGACGTGGTGCTTGGTGGCGATCTCGCGGAGGGTGCCGCTGCGCGCCCGCATCACCATGCTGTGGGTCTCGGCCCACCAGTTGTGGTACAGCACGCCGCGGAGCAGGCCCCCGCCGGTGACGCCGGTGACGGCCACGGCGACGCCGCTGCCGGGTACCAGCGCGTCCATGCTCATCGGCGCCTCCGGGTCGAAGCCGGCGGCGCGCACCGCCACCGCCTCCTCCTCGTGGCGCACCCAGGGGCGGCACTGCAGCTCGCCGCCGAGGCACTTCAGCGCGCAGGCGGCGAGCACCGCCTCGCGGGTGCCGCCGGCGCCGAGCATGACGTCGACGCCGCTGCCCGGCACCGCCGCCATCATCGCCGCGCCGATGTCACCGTCGCTGATCAGGGCCACCCGTGCGCCCATCTCGCGGACCCGCTCGAGCAGGGCGAGGTGGCGGGGCCGGTCGAGCATGCAGACGGTGAGGTCGCGGACGTGGACGTCCATCGCGAAGGCCACCCTGCGGAGGTTGTTCTCCGGGGTGTCGGCGATGTCGACCGAGCCGCGGGCCGCCGGACCCACCGCGATCTTGTGCATGTAGGCGACCGGCGGCGGTGCGGCGATGCCTCCCGGCTCGGCGGCGGCGGCGATGCTCAGCGCCTGGGTGAGACCGCGCGAGACCAGGCTGACGCCGTCGACGGGCACGACCGCGAGGTCGATGCGCTCACGCCCGGAGCCGATCCGGCGGCCGGCGGCGAGGGTGCCCGAGGGCTCGTCGGTCCCGAGCACGATGTGGCCGTCGAAGGGCATGCTCGCCAGCGCCTCGGCCATCGCCACCTGGGCGGCCTCGCGGGTGCCGGTCTTGTCGCCGCGGCCCAGCCAGCGGCCCACCGAGAGCGCCGCCGACTCGGTGGCTCGGAGCAGCTCGAGGGCGTGGTTCCGGTCCCGAGCCTGGCCGGCGCGGGAGCGTGAGGCGGCAACCCGGGAGACGCTGGTCATCGTCCTCCGGCGGCGCTCATACCGAGAGCCGCGGGCTGACGATGGCGGAGGGATCGGCGGGCGTGGAGGGCACCCCGGCGCGCTCGCACACCGCGCCGAGGAAGTCGCGGAACAGCGGGTGGGGCACGTTCGGCCGCGAGCGGAACTCCGGGTGGAACTGCGACGCCACGAAGAACGGGTGGTCGCGGAGCTCGACGATCTCCACCAGCCGGCCGTTGGGCGAGACCCCGCTCACCAGCATGCCGGCGCGCTCGAGCGGCTCGCGGTAGTGGTTGTTGAACTCGAAGCGGTGGCGGTGGCGCTCGTAGACCACCGCCTCGCCGTACGCCGCCGCGGCCCGCGACCCGGGCAGCAGCCGGCACGGGTAGACGCCGAGGCGCATGGTGCCGCCCTTGTCCTCGATGTCGCGCTGCTCGGGGAGCAGGTCGATCACCGGGTGGGCGGTGAAGGCGTTGAACTCGGTCGAGTTGGCGTCCTCCGATCCCAGCACCTCGCGGGCGAAGTCGATGACCGCGCACTGCATCCCCAGGCAGAGGCCGAGGTAGGGGATGCGGTGGTGGCGCGCGTACCGCGACGCCGCCAGCTTGCCCTCGATGCCGCGGTGGCCGAAGCCGCCGGGGACGACGATGCCGTCGACGCCCTCGAGCGCCGAGACCACGTCACCCTCGAGGTCCTCGGCGTTGACCCAGCTGAGCTGGACCTCGGCGCCGTGGTGCACCGCCGCATGGCGCAGCGCCTCGTTGACGCTCATGTACGCGTCGGGCATCTGCACGTACTTGCCCACCACCGCGATCCGCACCGGCGGGCGGGGGGCGTCCATCCGCGCCACCAGCTCCGCCCAGCGCTCCAGGTCGGGCGGGTCGGCGGTGATGTCCAGCTGCTCGACGATGAAGTCGCCGAGGCCCGCCTCCTCGAGGAGCAGCGGCACCGCGTAGATGGTGCGGACGTCGGGGACGTTGATCACCGCGCGGGTCTCGACGTCGCCGAAGAGCGCGATCTTGTCCTTCAGCCCCTGGTGGATCGGCTGCTCGCTGCGCGCCACGATCACGTCGGGCTGGATGCCGATGCTGCGCAGCGCGTTGACGCTGTGCTGGGTCGGCTTGCTCTTGAACTCCTCGCTCGCCGCGATGTAGGGCACCAGGGTGAGGTGGACATAGCACACGTTGCGCCGTCCCACGTCGTTCTTGAGCTGGCGGATGGCCTCGAGGAAGGGCAGCGACTCGATGTCGCCCACGGTGCCGCCGACCTCGACGATGACCACGTCGGGGCGGGGGGAGGAGTCCTCGGCGACCCGGAGCACCCGCTCCTTGATCTCGTTGGTGATGTGGGGGATGACCTGGACGGTGGCGCCGAGGTAGTCGCCGCGGCGCTCCTTGGCGATGACGCTCGCGTAGATCTTCCCGGTGGTGACGTTGCTCGCCTTGCTCAGCGAGATGTCGACGAAGCGCTCGTAGTGGCCGAGGTCGAGGTCGGTCTCGGCGCCGTCGTCGGTGACGAAGACCTCACCGTGCTGGTACGGCGACATCGTCCCCGGATCGACGTTGAGGTACGGGTCGAGCTTCTGCATGACCACGGTCAGCCCGCGCGCCTTCAGGATGGTCCCGATCGACGCCGCGGTGATGCCCTTGCCCAGGGATGAGACCACTCCGCCGGTGACGAACACGAACCTTGCCATGCGCGATCTCCAGTGGAGGTTTTTCAGATGCTAGCAGGCTCAGGGCGTCACCGCGCGCGGCTCCAGCACCACCACCCGGGTCTCCTCGGAGGTGGGCAGCGAGCCGGTGAGGTTCAGCTTCGGCTGCGGCGCCCAGCCCTCGGCCAGGCCCATCTCCTTGGCGAACTTGTCCACGGGGTCGTAGTCGCCGTCGACGCCCGGCACGGCGTAGCGCACCGGCACCACGATGGCGGGCTCGAGGGCGTTGACCAGGCGCGCCGCGGCCTGGGCCTCGAGGCCGTCGCCACCCCCGACCGGGACGGCGAGCACATCGACGTGGCCGAGGGCGTCGACCTCGCTCTCGGTGAGCTGCCGGCGCAGCCGGCCGATCGAGCACACCCGGACGTCGTCGACCTCGACCCGCATGATCGTCGTGGTGGCGTCGGCGACGACGCCGAAGACGCTCACCCCGCGGAGCTCGTACTCGCCCGGACCGCTGACCTCCTGGGCGCGCCCCTCGCCGGGACGCAGCCGGGAGAGGTCGACCTCGCCCTCGGTGTGCACCACGATGTCCGGGTTCACCCGGGGCGGACGGCTGGTCGCCCCCGGCGGGATCGGGTCGATGACCACCTCGACGTCGCGGCCGCGCAGCCGCACGCACGAGAGTCCGATGAAGGTGAGTTCCATGTGAAGCCGATGGTAGCCGGGCTTCGTCAGCCGCCGCCGACCACCACGCTGAGGGTGCGCTCGACCCCGCCGCGGACCACGGTGAGCACCACCCGCTGACCCTCGGTGAGGGCGAGGGCGACGGCGTCGAGGGGATGCTGGGCGTCGAGGGGGATGCCGTCGAGGGCGGTGACGTCGTCGCCGGCGATGAGACCGGCTGCGTCGCTGGGGCCGCCGGGGACGACGGCGCGGACCAGCGCCCCCGGGCGCAGCCCCACCGCCACCGCGGTGGCGGGGTCGAGCACCACCGCGTCGACCCCGAGGGTGGGCCGGCGGGCGCTGCCGCCACGCTCGATGGCGGCGACCAGGTCGGCGGCGCTCCGGCCGCTGAGGGCGAGCACCCCGGGCGGGGCGCCGTCGCCGCCGATGAGCACGACGCCGATCACCCGGCCGGCGGCGTCGAGCACCGGGGCGCCGTCCTCGGAGGGGTCGGCGGTGGCGTCGACGGTGGTGACGTCGACCACCGCGCCCCCGGCCACCCCGGCGGCGGCCGCGGGCACCACCCGGCCGGTCGAGCTGATCTGGCCCGCGGTGACGCTGGTGGCGGCGAAGGGGGGCGACCCCACGGTGATGGCGAGGTCGCCCGGCCGCGGCGCCTGCCCCTCGGAGCCGGCGAAGGTCAGCGGGGTCAGCGCCTTCGAGTCGGCCGCCCGGAGCACGGCGATGCCGTGGATGAGGTCGGTCCCCGCCACCGAGGCGTCGACGGCGTGGCCGTCGGGAAAGGCGATCCGGAGCCGGGTGGCCCCGCTCAGCGCGTGGGCGCTGGTGACCACCAGGCCGTCGGCGCTGGCCACGAAGCCCACCGCGAAGCCCTGGGGGCGTCCCGCCAGGTCGGCGGGGCTCAGCGGCCGGGTGAGGATCTTCACCACCGAGGGCGCGGCGGTGGCGGCGATGCTCTGGTACGAGGGGGAGACCGGGCCGCCGCTGTACGGGGAGGGCTGGGTGACGATGCGCTCCACCGGCCCCAGCCGCTGGTAGAGCCCCCAGGCCGCGGCGGCGCCGCCGACCAGGCCGACGCAGGCGCTGAGCAGGACCACCGCGAGCAACGGCGGGCGGCGCTGCGGACGGCTCCCGGGCACGGGGAGGACGATCGGCGGGGAGCCCTCCTCGGCGGCGACGGGCAGGCCGTCCTCCAGCATGGTCACGGGCGCGGAGCCCCTCCCTCCTCCCGCGAGCGGCGCTTCGCGAGGTAGCGGGCGATCCCGGCGGCGTTGCCGTGGACGCCGTTGAGCAGCTCCATCCGCGCCCGCACCGCCGCGTCGAGCTGGTCGGGCGGGGGCACGAAGGCGGCCTCGAATGCGGCGGCGATGTCCTCGACGCCCGCGTCCGGCGACTCGCGGGTCACCCTCTCGGCGAGCTCGACCCAGCGGTGGAGGGTCTCCTCCGCCTCGGCGAGGCCGGCGGCGGCGTCCGGCAGCGGGCCGTAGTGGGTGAGCACCAGCTGCTGCGGGCGCAGGGCGACGTACTTGCGGAGCGAGCCCACCGAGAGCTCGAGGTCGAAGTCGGGCGGCGGCACCGCCGGGCGCAGCGCCGGCTGCCCGGGCAGCATCACCCCCACCGAGTCGCCGACCAGCAGGGTCCCCGAGTCCTCGTCGAGGACCGCCTGGTGGTGCTTGGCGTGCCCCGGCGACTCGACCATGGTGAGATGGTGGCCGCCACCGAGGTCGATGCGCTGGCCGTCGACGGCGGCGAGGATCCGCTCCTGCGGCACCGGGAGCATCCGCCCGTAGAGCGAGTCCAGCAGGTCGCCGTAGACCCGGGCGGCGCTGTCGACCAGCCGGGTGGGGTCGACGAGGTGGCGCGCCCCCTGCTCGTGAACCACCACCGTCGCCGACGGGAAGTCGGCGGCGAGGTCGCCGACGGCGCCGGCGTGGTCGAGGTGGACGTGGGTGAGCACGATCCAGCCGAGGCCGTCGGGCCCCAGCCCCAGCTCGCGGAGATGGCGGCGCACCGTCTCGGTGCTGGTCCGCGCGCCGGTCTCGACCAGGGCGGGCCGCGGCCCCTCCACCAGGAAGCCCGCGGTGAGGCTGTCCTGGCCTCCGAGCAGGGTGTCGATCTGCCGGATCCGAGGCGCGATCATCAGGCTCTCAGGCATGGGGCCCCAGGGTACCGAACCCGGTTCAGTGGGGGCTGGGGCTGGCTCCCGGGCTCGCCGAGGCGGAGGGGGTGGGCACCACGGTGGCGCCCGAGCCGACCAGCTGGCGGAGCCGGTCGAGGTCCTTCTGCACCGCGTCCTGCTCCTTGCCGTAGGTGACGTAGTCGCCCCTGGCGATCGCCTGCTGGGCGTTGGTGTTGTGCTGGATCAGGTCGTTGACGATCGCCAGCACCTGCGGCGGCAGGGTCACACCGGTGCCACCGGGCAGGGGCGTCGCCGAGGCGCCCGGCGAGGGGGCCGCGCTGGAGGGCGCGCCCAGGCCGGGCACGGGGATGGGCTGGCCGAAGAGGTTCTGGAGCGCGTCGGGGAGGTTGGTGCCCTGGGCGATGCGCGACTGGGTGCCGACGATCACGTAGCGGAGCTGGGGGAAGCTGCCGCCGGCGGCCTGCACGTAGAGCGGCCGGACGTAGAGGAACGAGTGGTTGTTGAAGGGCAGCACGATCACGTTGCCGAGGAACACCGACGAGCCGCCCTGACTCAGGAGGCTGATCTCCGGGCTGATCACCGGGTCGGTGTTGATGTTGTTGTCGAACTGCAGCGGCCCGAGGACGTTGTCGGCGTTGTTGAGGCGGATGGCGACCATCTTCGGACTGCCGGTGCTGTAGTCGCAGCGCGCCGCCAGCAGGGCGGTCATCACGTTGGAACCTGCGCCGCCGCCGCCGCTCTGCGCCGGCGAGAAGGCCTGGAGGAGCACGAAGGAGGCGCCCTTGTCGCCGGGGAGGGTGAGCTCGACGTAGTAGGGCTGGGTGTCCTGGGTGTTGCCCCCGATGATCTCCTGGGCGACCCGGAAGAGGTCGCTGCGGTTGAAGAGCACGTCGGGGTCGGTGATGTGCACCGACCCGTAGGCCTGCGCCTGCGCCTTGAAGAGGTCCTCGGGGTAGCGCAGGTGGCTGCGCAGCGACTCGGGCATGCTGGAGATCGGCTGGAACAGGCCGGGGTAGATGTCGCTGTAGGAGGCGGTGAGCGGCTCCGAGGGATCGACGGCGTACAGGGTGGTCTGGCAGGTGCGGGCGTCGACCACCGCCTTCACCGCGTTGCGCATGTACGAGGTGCCGTCGCTCTGCCGGAACGCCTCGGGGAAGAGGTCGCTGGCCACGTAGGCGTCGGCGACCACCTGGAGGTGCCCGGTGCCGGGGTCGGCGACCACGTACGGGTCGCCGTCGAGGCGCAGGAAGGGGGCCAGCTGGGAGATGCGGTCGCGCACCTCGCGGTGGAGGAGGACGCGGCTGTCGGAGGTGAGCGCCGAGGTGAGGAAGAGGTCGAAGCCCTTGAATGCGCTCAGCGAGATCGCCAGCCGGTCGAGCCCCCCCGGGTTGCGGATGCCGCCGGGGAGGTTGCCGTAGGTCGCGGTCTGGTCGCCGTTCTGCGAGGGGTAGTCGAACTCCTTCTGGGTGGTGTTCACGACCACCGGCTGGGTGGTGGCCAGGCCGCAGTACAGCCGCGGGTCCTTCACCGCGAGGTCGGGCGGGGCGTCGGGCGCCACCAGCTGGAGGGGCTGCCGGCCGGCCAGGATGTCGGGCTTGCCCTCGGCGCCGACCCGGTTCACCGAGACCGCGGTGATGCCGTAGCCGTGGGTGTAGATGAAGCTGCGATTGACGAAGGAGCCGGCAGGGATGTCCGCCTCGGCGACCTCGCGTGAGGAGAGCATCACCTCGGTCTCGCCATTCGGAGAGGGGTAGCGGTCGACGGTGATCGAGGGGAAGGTCTGGTAGCTGCGGCTGCGGTCGATCTGGTTGAAGACCTCCTGCAGCACCCGGAAGTCCTGGATGCGGATGTTCTTGGTGGTGCCCGCGTCCGCCACCAGGTCGGCGACCGTCGGCGGCTGGGGCGGGCTGCCCGGAGGGGTGCCGAACTGGGTGGTGACGACGTTGCGGTCCGGGGAGAGCCCCCAGGCGGTGCGGCTGGTGCTGAGGAAGTCGGCGATCGAGGAGCGCTGGGCGGTGAGCGCGTTCGGGTTCACCGAGGTGGCCCGGTAGATCGCGGTGGGCACCCCCTGGGCCACCCCGGCGAGCAGCAGCCAGCCGGCGAGCAGGCCGCCCAGCACCGCCGCCGCCCGGTAGGCGGAGGCGCCGCGCAGCATCACCAGCGCCGCCACGGTGATGAGCGCGAAGACCACCGCGACCCACTGCAGCGCCCCGAGCACCGGGCGGAGCACGTTCCGCTCGACCGCGTCGAGGCCGATGAAGTTGCCGTGGTCGCTGGTGGTGAGGTGGAAGACGCCGTAGTGGGCGCCCAGCGCCGCCAGCACGAAGATGGCCACCAGCACCATCCCGGCATGGCGGACCGCCGCCGCCATGCCGTCCCGCGGGGTGCGCCCCACCGGCGGCCGCAGCGGCATCGGCACCTCCTCGGGGGCGGTCTCGACGGCGACGCAGAGGCCGGCGAGGCCGATCGCGCCGAGCAGGCCGACGACGGCAGCTCCCCAGGCGATCCCCTGCAGGTCGTCGAGCACCGGCAGGGTGAAGACGAAGAAGGAGTAGTCCCGGTGGAAGACCGGGTCGGTGGCGCCGAAGTCGTGGTGGTGCTGCCAGAGGAGGATCTCCTGCCACTGGCCGGCGAGCCAGGCCCCGGCGATGATCCCCGCCACCACGGCGAGGGCGATCCCCGCGAACACCGCGATCCGTCCGCCGGAGCGGTCGAGCGCGCCCGCGGCGGCGGCGAAGCCGGGGATGTTCAGCGCCACCAGGGCGCCGCAGAGGAGGAAGCCGATGATGAAGAGCACGATCTTCGCCAGCAGCGGCGTCCAGAAGACGTTGGTGTGGTCGAGGTTGCCGAGGAACAGGTACTGGACGCGGAGGTCGACGAGCGAGAAGGCGACCACCAGCACGACGATGAGCACCACCGCGATGGCGATGAGGATCCGCCTGCGCCGGGGCATCAGCGGACCGCTCCGCACCACACGCGGGCGGCGGCCCGGCGGCTGCTTGCGGAAGAGGTCGGCTGGATCGAACCCGAAGTCGCTCATGCGATCAGCGCCGCAGTGTAGCCCCCGCGGCAGGCGGCCTGAACCGCGGCGGGGTCAGCGCCGCTGCAGCAGGAGCCGGATGTCGAAGGGCTCGCGGCGGCGCCGCACCCGGCGGGAGGTGACCTCGGGGCGGACCTGGAGCATGTAGGGCTCCTGGTGCCGGAGCACCTCCTCGATGGCGTCGGCGATGAGCATCCCCGGGTGGATGGTGGGGACGCGGTCGGCCACCAGCTCGGCGACCTTCTCGTTGACGACGGTCATGTCGAGCTCGTGGGCCTGCTCGAGGACGTTCAGGCAGTCGTCGAGGCGGCGCAGGCGGATCCGCCGCTCCCCGTCCTCGGGGCTGATCGGCACGGGCTGGGTCATGGCCGGAGAAAATAGCGCATCGGTGGGCCCGTCGAAGCTGTGGTGGTCACCCCTCCCCCCTGCCGGTGCCGGCTAGACCCGGGCGGGCGCCGCCGGGGCGCGAACGCCGGTGATCTCGGTCTCCACCTCCGGCGACGGCTGCTGGGCGGCGGCCTCGACCGCGGGCGATGCCCAGAGCACGACCTCATCGGAGGCGGCGGTGGCGGTGTCGACCGGCCCCCCCGGCGAGACCCGGGTCTCACCTCCGAGCAGCTCCGCGACGAGCATCAGCACCATGGCGACTCTCCCGGTGAGGGCGCAGCGGCACCCCGGGGTGGTCGGCGAACCCCACGATCATACCCGAGGCCCCGCCGAACCGAGGGTCAGACCGCGGCGGCGGCGGGCTCCGTGCCCCGGGGGCGGCGACGGGAGGCAGCCCGGGGGCGGGCGACGGCGGCGCGGCGGGGGGCCTCCGGGAGCAGCGGCCGCAGGTACCGCCCGGTGGCGCTGATCGGCGACGCCGCCACCTCCTCGGGGGTGCCGGAGGCGATCACCTCGCCGCCGCGGTCGCCCCCCTGGGGCCCGAGGTCGATGACCCGGTCGGCGGTCTTGATCACGTCGAGGTTGTGCTCGATGACGATCACCGTGTTGCCGGCGTCGACGAGCCGGTGGAGCACGCCGAGCAGCTTCTCCACGTCGGCGAAGTGCAGGCCGGTGGTGGGCTCGTCGAGGATGTACACGGTGCGCCCGGTGTCGCGCCGGCTCAGCTCGGTGCTCAGCTTCACCCGCTGCGCCTCGCCGCCGCTCAGCTGGGTGGCGGGCTGGCCGAGGCGGATGTACCCGAGCCCCACGTCCTGCAGGGTGTGCATCTTGCGGGCGATACGCGGCTGGTTCTCGAACAGCACCGCGGCCTCGTCGACGGTCATCGCGAGCACGTCGGCGATGCTCTTGCCACGGAACCTCACCTCCAACGCCTCACGGTTGTAGCGGCGGCCCTTGCACACCTCGCAGGTCACGTAGATGTCGGGGAGGAAGTGCATCTCGATCTTGATCATCCCGTCGCCCTGGCACGCCTCGCAGCGACCGCCGCTGACGTTGAAGGAGAAGCGGCCGGGCTTGTAGCCGCGCACCCGCGCCTCGGGCAGCTGGGCGAAGAGCTCGCGGATGTACGTGAACACGCCGACATACGTGGCCGGGTTGCTGCGCGGGGTGCGGCCGATCGGCGACTGGTCGACGTTGATCACCTTGTCGACCGCGTCGAGGCCATCGATGCCGCTGTGCCGTCCGGGACGCTCGCGGGCGTGGTGGAGGTGCTGCGCCAGCCTGCGGTAGAGGACGTCGTTGACCAGCGTGCTCTTGCCGCTGCCGCTCACCCCGGTGACGCACGTGAACGTGCCCAGCGGGAAGCTGACGTCGATGTCGCGCAGGTTGTTCGCGCGCGCGCCGCGCACCGTCAGCGCGCCCGGACCGCCGCCGCGCCGGCGATGCGGGACCGGCACTCCGCGGTCGCCGCGCAGGTACTGCGCGGTGACGCTGTCGGGGGTTGCGAGCACCTCCTCGAGGGTGCCCGCCGCGACCACGTGGCCGCCGTGCTCGCCCGCGCCCGGGCCGATGTCGACGACGTAGTCGGCGGAGCGGATGGTCTCCTCGTCGTGCTCGACGACGATCAGCGTGTTGCCGATGTCCCGCAGCGCCACCAGGGTGTCGATGAGCTTGCGGTTGTCGCTCTGGTGGAGTCCGATGCTGGGCTCGTCGAGGACGTACAGCACCCCCATCAGCTTGCTGCCGATCTGGGTGGCCAGGCGGATGCGCTGCGCCTCGCCGCCGCTCAGCGTCTGCGCCGAGCGGTCGAGGGTGAGGTAGTCGAGGCCGACGTCGTTGAGGAAGCCGAGGCGCTCGCGGATCTCCTTGAGGATCTGACGCGCGATCAGCGCCTCACGCTCGGTGAGGTGCAGCTCGTCGAGCCGGCACAGCGCCGCGACCACGCTCTGCGCGCAGAAGTCGGCGATGCTCATGCCGTCGACGGTGACGGCGAGGAACTCCGGCTTGAGCCGCCTGCCCGCACATGCCGGGCAGGGACGCTGCATCATCAGCCGCTCGATCTCCTGCTTCACCCAGTCGGAGTCGGTCTCCCGGTAGCGGCGCTGGAGGTTGGGGATGACGCCCTCGTAGTGGGCCTCGAAGTGGCGCGCCCTGCCGGAGTGGGAGACGTAGCGCATCCGCACCGTCTCGTCCTTGGGCAGGCCGTGCAGGATCACCTTGCGCTGCGCGTCGTTCAGGTCGCGCCAGGGTGCGTCGACGGGGATCCGGTACCGGGCCGCCACCGCGTCGACGACCTCGGCGAGCCAGCGCTGCGACGGCCCCCTGGTCCAGCCGGCGAGCGCGCCGCCCATGATGCTGAGACTCGGGTCGGGAACGACCGCCTCCTCGTCGACCTCCATGCGCAGGCCGAGGCCGGTGCACACCGTGCACGCGCCGTGCGGGCTGTTGAACGAGAAGTTGCGCGGCGCCGGCTCCTCCATCGAGATGCCGTCGTAGACGCACGCGTAGTCCTGGCTGAAGAGCATCTGGCTCAGCCCCGACGACTCGTCCACCGGGATGATCAGGATGACCCCGTCGGCGAGCTTCGACGCCTGCTCCAGGGAGTCGTTGAGGCGCGAGCTCAGCTCGGGACCGATCACCACACGGTCGACAACGATCTCGATGTCGTGCTTGTACTTCTTGTCGAGGGTGATGGTGTCGGATAGATCACGGAGCTCTCCGTCGACGCGGGCGCGGACGTAGCCGCCCCGGCGCGCCTCCTCGAACACCTCGCGGTGCTCGCCCTTGCGCCCCTGCACCATCGGCGCGGTGATCATCAGCCGCGTGCCCGCGGGCAGCGCCAGCACCTGGTCGGCGATCTGCTCGATGCTCTGCTTGCTGATCTCGCGCCCGCACTTCGGGCAGTGGGGATGGCCGATGCGCGCCCAGAGCAGCCGCAGGTAGTCGTAGATCTCGGTGACCGTGCCCACCGTCGAGCGCGGATTGCGGCTGGTTCCCTTCTGGTCGATGCTGATCGCCGGGCTCAGCCCCTCGATGTGATCGACGTCGGGCTTCTCCATCTGCCCGAGGAACTGGCGCGCGTAGGCGCTCAGTGACTCGACGTAGCGACGCTGTCCCTCGGCGTAGATGGTGTCGAAGGCGAGGCTCGACTTCCCGCTGCCGCTGAGCCCGGTGATGACGATCAGCCGGTCGCGCGGCAGGGTGAGGTCGATACCCTTGAGGTTGTGCTCCCGCGCACCCGTGATGACGATGGACTCGTGCGGCATGGCTCGCTTTAGCCTACCCGGTCATGGTCTGTGGATAACCGGGCGGACGCGCAGCGGGGGGCTGGGCACGTCGCCCAGCCCCCCGCGTCGGGATTCGAAGGTCGAGAACCTATTCCGGAGCAGCGCCCGCGGCGGCCTCCGCCTTCTCCTCACGCTTGCCCTTGTCGCGTGACCCCTTGGGCACGAGGCGCATCTTCACCGAATCGTCGAGGACCTCGACGAGGACGGTGTCGCCGGAGCCGTGCTTCAGGCGGAGAAGCTCCTCGCTGAGAGGATCCTCGATGACCCTCTGGATGACGCGCCGCAGTGGTCGCGCTCCGTAGATCTTGTCGAAGCCCTCGTCGACGATCCTGTCCTTGGCCTCGTCGGTGACGCTGAACGCGAGCTCCTGCGCCGCCAGGTGGACCGCCACCTTGGCGAGCATGAGGTCGACGATCTGGCGCATCTGCGGCATCGCGAGCCGCTCGAACACCACCACCGCATCGACGCGGTTGAGGAACTCCGGCCGGAACGACCGCTTGAGCTCCTCCATGATGGTGTCGCGCATCTTGCCGTGCTCGGCCGAGCTGGTCCGCTCGTCCGGGATCGCCGGCTGGAAGCCCATCGAGAGGTTGGCCTTCAGGTTGGACACGCCGAGGTTGCTGGTCATGATCACGATGGTGTTCGCGAAGTTGACCGCCTTGCCCTTGGCGTCGCTGAGCCGGCCGTCCTCGAGGATCTGCAGCAGGATGTTGAAGACCTCGGGATGCGCCTTCTCGATCTCGTCGAAGAGCACCACGCTGTAGGGACGGCGCCGCACCGCCTCGGTGAGCTGACCACCCTCGTCGTAGCCGACGTAGCCGGGAGGCGAGCCGACCAGGCGCGCGGTGCTGTGCCGCTCCATGAACTCCGACATGTCGAGCCGGATGATCGCGTCCTCGTTGTCGAAGAGGAACGCGGCCAGCGAGCGCGCCAGCTCGGTCTTGCCCACCCCGGTGGGGCCGAGGAACATGAACGAGCCGATGGGTCGCTTGTGATCCTTCAGCCCGGCGCGCGCTCGGCGCACCGCCTGGGAGATCACCTTGACCGCCTCGTCCTGCCCGACCAGCCGCTTGTGGATCTCATCCTCCATGCGCAGCAGTCGAGAGGTCTCCTCCTCGACCAGACGCGACACGGGGACGCCCGTCCACGACGAGATGATCTCGGCGATGTGCTCCTCGGTCACCTCGGGCACGGTCTGCCCCAGACGATCGCGCCACGCCATCTCCTCGGAGACGTACTTCTCCTTGAGCTTCTTCTCCCTGTCGCGGAAGGAGGCGGCGGTCTCGTAGTCCTGGCCGGCGATCGACTCCTCCTTCTGGATCTGGAGCTGCCGGATCTCCTTCTGCATCGCGCGCAGATCGTCAGGAGTGGTGGTGAGCTTCATCCGCACCCGGGCGCTGGCCTCGTCGATGAGGTCGATCGCCTTGTCGGGAAGGGAGCGGTCGCTGACGTAGCGCTCGCTGAGCTCGGCCGCGGCGACCAGCGCCTCGTCGGTGATCTTGACCCGGTGGTGCTTCTCGTAGAGGGAGCGGATCCCGGTCAGGATCTCCTTGGTCTCGGTGAGGCTGGGCTGCTCCACGAACACCGGCTGGAAGCGGCGCTCGAGCGCGGCGTCCTTCTCGATGTACTTGCGGTACTCGTTCAGCGTGGTCGCGCCGATGCACTGGATCTCGCCACGCGCCAGGGCCGGCTTGAGGATGTTCGCCGCGTCGATCGCGCCCTCGGCGGCGCCCGCACCCACCAGGGTGTGGAGCTCGTCGATGAAGAGCACGACCTCGCGCGATTGGCGGATCTCGTCGAGGATCTTCTTGAGCCGCTCCTCGAACTCGCCGCGGTACTTGGTGCCGGCGACGAGAGCGCCCATGTCGAGGGTGAGCACCCGCTTGCCCATCAGGGACTCGGGGATGTTCCCCAGGATGATGTGCTGGGCCAGGCCCTCGGCGATGGCGGTCTTGCCGACGCCGGGCTCGCCGATGAGAGCGGGATTGTTCTTGGTCCGCCGGCTGAGGATCTGGATGACCCGCTCGATCTCCATCTCGCGCCCGATGACCGGGTCGAGGGAGTTCTTCTGCGCGAGCTCGGTGAGGTCGCGGCAGAACTGGTCGAGCAGGGGGGTCTTGGAGGGCTTCTTCTGGGCCTCCTTGGACTCCTCCTCCAGGCCGGACTCGTGGAGCAGCCGCTCGATCTCGCCGCGCACCTTCTCGAGGGTCGCGCCGAGGTCCTCGAGGACGTGGGCGGCGATGCCCTCTCCCTCGATCAGCAGGCCGAGCAGCAGGTGCTCGGTGCCCACGTAGTTGTTCCCCATGCGACGCGCTTCCTCGAAGGAGATCTCGATGACCTTCTTCACCCGCGAGGTGGGGATGATCTGCTGGATGATGATGCGCTCGTTCCGACCGAGGACCGACTCGATCGTGCTGCGCACTTTGTTGATCTCTACGCCAAGGTTGTTGAGCACCTTGGCCGCCAGGCCCTCACCCTCGCGCAGCAGCCCGAGCAGCAGGTGCTCCGTGCCGATGTACGAATGGTGAGAGCGCTCCGCCTCCTCCTGCGCCAGGGTGAGGACCTTCTTCGCTCTCTCGGTGAACCGTTCGAAGGGATACAAGCTCTCGTTCTCCTCCGCCGACGCTGCCCCGGCGGGCGGACCTCCGCGGGGTCGACCGCGGCGGGCAGCCCCCCGTCCAAGGCGGCTCAGCGACCACCACTATACCCAGCCCTGCGCCCCAGCAACCTCCCCTTGCGGAACGAGGTCGTGACGAGCCGTCGAAAAGGGGCGACGGGGCCCCCGCGATGCGGTCGCGGGGGCCCGCCTACTCCGCCTCCTCCGTGGCCGGCACCGCCGGCCTCGGCTCCTCGACCGCCGCGGCGGCGGCCTCCACGGGCTCGGCGAGCGTGGCCGCCGGCGCCGCCGGCGCCTCCGGCTCCTCGGTCTCGGCGGCGGCCGCCTCCGGCACGGCCGCGGCGGCCTCCGGCTCGCTGTCCGCGGCGGCGGGTGCCTCCGGCGCGGCGGCGGCGGCCTCGGCGCGGTCGGCGGCGGCCTGAACCTGCTCCGCGTGCTCCTCGGCGACGGCCCCGGCGACGGCGCCGAGCCCTGCCTGGAGGGAGCCGATCTCACGATCCTCGTCGTCGCCGCCCTGGCCCGGCTCGTAGTCGGCGCCGGGGTAGTACTCCTCGCCGACGTCGCCGGAGCCGGCCCCGCGACCCTGCAGCTGGCGGAGCGAGAGGCTGATGCGGCGGCGCACCTTGTCGGCGTTGAGCACCATCACGGTGACGTTGTCGCCGACCTTGAGGACGTCCTCGGTGCGCTCGACGTGGTCCCAGGAGAGCTCGCTGATGTGCAGCAGCCCCTCGACCCCGTCGGCGATCTGGAGGAACGCGCCGTACTTCTTCGTCTTGGTGACCGCGCCCTCGACCGGCTTGCCCTGGGGGAAGCGATCCTCGATGGTGTCCCAGGGGTCGGCACTCATCTGCCGCAGGGAGAGGCTGATCCGGCTCAGCTCGGGATCGAGCTTGATGACCTTGACCGAGACCTCGTCGCCGACGGTGAGCATGTCGCTGACGTTGTTGATGCGATCCCAGCTCAGCTCGCTGATGTGGATCAGGCCGTCGGCGCCGCCGAGGTTGACGAAGGCGCCGTAGGAGGTCAGGCCGCTGACCTTGCCACTGACCAGGTCGCCGACCTGGAGCTTCTCGAACAGCTCCTCGCGCTGCCGCGCCCGATCCTCGTCCTGGGCGGCGCGCTGGGAGACGATCAGCCGGTTGCGCTTGCGGTTGACCTCGAGGATCTTGACCGGGATCTTGGTCCCGACCAGCTCCATGAGGTTGCCGCTGTACTGGCGGGCCACCTGGCTGGAGGGGAGGAACCCGCGCAGGCCCATGATGTTGACGATGAGGCCGCCCTTGTTCTGCTCGCGGACCTCGGCGTCGATGATCTCGCCCTCGGACTCCTTCTCCGCGGCCTTCTGCCAGATCCCTTCCGCACGCGCCTTGCGCAGCGAGAGCACCACGTTGCCGTGCTCGTTCTCGGGCTCGATGACGTAGACCTTGACCTCGTCACCCGGCGTCAGCTCGACGGGCGCCTCGCCGCGGGCGACCAGCTCCCGGTTGGAGATCACCCCTTCCGACTTGGCCCCGATGTCGACCAGCACCTCGTCGGGATCGACGCGGACCACGATCCCGTCGACGATGTCGCCGTGGGAGAGGGCCCGGATGCTGTGCTCCTGCTCGTTCAGGAGCTCCTCCATGGTCATGGGCTCGTCGACTGTGGTGGTCTGGGGCAACTCGCTCCTCGTTCGCCTCTGCCTGCGTGCACATGGGACGCCGGTCGAAAGCTGCGGACCCCGGTCCGCGGTGACCGCCGCGCGCTCTGGCGGAATACGGGCGCGATCGCACCGTGCCTGCGCGGCGGGCGGAGTGTACCACCCCCGCCGCGCTCGCTCGGCGGGGTGGTGCGAGGAGCCTTCGCAGCTTCGCGTCGCGGTCTTTACATGTCTGAACCCGATGTCATCCCCCCTTTTCGAGTTTCCTGAGACGCTCCTCTCGCAGCTGGCACCGGCCCCCACGGGGACCGGGAAAGCCCCAGCACCGAACCGGGAACGGGAACTTGGACACGATGCGGATCACCATCACCTGCGAGGAGTGCGGCCGGCGACACCGCCTCGAGCGAACCATCGACGAGGCTGGGCCGATCTGGATCGTCTGCCACGAGTGCGAGCTTCCGCTCCGCGCCGTCCTCGAGACTGGGACGGCGATCACCGCCACCGCGCCGGCCGAGCCGGCCGAGCCCGTCACCACCACCAAGAGCTTCGTCGACGCCTGGACCGGCACCCTCGACCTGTCGCCCAGCACCTCCGCCTAGACCCCTCCCTCCGGACCGGCGGGACACCGCCGGTCCCCCTCCTGCCCTCTCTCTCGGACCGGCGAGCGGCCTCGGCCCTCGCCGGTCCCCTTGTTTCACGGAGTGGGTGGATCGGCAAATCCTGTAGAAAGGGAGGATGGTCATCGACGTCACCGAGGGGTCGTTCGTCCACGACGTGCTGGAGCGGTCGCTGACCGTGCCGGTGATCGTGGACTTCTGGGCGGCGTGGTGCGCGCCGTGCCGGGCGCTGGGGCCGGTGCTCGAGCAGGCGGTGGAGGCGCATCCCGACGAGGTGGTGCTCGCCAAGGTGGACGTCGACGCCAACCCCCGGCTGCAGCAGCGGTACGGGGTGCGCGGCATCCCCGCGGTCAAGGCCTTCCTCAAGGGCCAGGTGGTCTCCGAGTTCACCGGCGCCCAGGGGCGGCCCGCGGTCGAGCGCTTCGTCGAGGCGCTGCTCCCCTCCCCCGCCGAGCGCCTCACCGGCGCCGGCGACGAGGCCTCGCTGCGCCGCGCCGTCGAGCTCGACCCCGGCCTCGCCGCGCCCCGGGTGGCGCTCGCCCGGATGCTGCTCGACCGCGGCGAGGGCGAGGCCGCGGCCGAGGTGCTCGGCCCCGCCCAGCACGACCCGGTGGCCGCGGGCCTTCTCGCCCGCCTCCAGCTCGCCGCCGAGCCCGGGCCGGGCGCGCCGGCGATCGCCGCCCTCGACGCGCTCCGTGCGGGTGACCCCTCGACCGCGCTGCCCGCGCTGGTCGAGGCGGTGCGCAGCGGCGAGGGAACCGTCCGGGACCTCTCCCGCCGGGTGGCGGTGGGGCTCTTCAACGAGCTCGGCGACGCCCACCCGCTGACCCAGACCCACCGTCCCCAGCTGGCGGCGGCGCTGCACTAAGCTGTTCGCATGCCGACCGAGGCCCCGACCAGGCGTGACGCCCCCGCCGGTAGCGAGCGTGCGCGCCGTGACATGCCCTGGAACGTGGTGGTCTGGAACGACCCCATCACCCTGATGTCGTACGTCGTCCTCGTCTTCCGGCGGCTCTTCGGTTACGACGAGACCACCGCGACCAAGCTGATGATGCAGGTCCACCAGGAGGGCAAGGCGATCGTCGCCAGCCAGCCCCGCGAGCAGGCCGAGGTGTCGGTGACCCGGCTGCACGCGTTCGGGCTGCAGGCCACCCTGGCCCGCGGGTAGCCGCGGCAGCATGGCCTGGGTCCGGCGGCGGCTCAATCGCGTCGAGCTGCGGCTCGACCGGCGCGAGCGCGAGATCCTGCTGCGGATCGTCGACGAGCTCCGCCCCGGGCTCGGCGACGACCCCCGCACCCGGCTCCACGCCTACGACGACCCCAAGCTCGACGAGGACTACCAGCGCTACTCCCGACCCGAGGTGGAGCACGTCCGGGCCGCCGACATCGACGCCGTCCGCGCCGCCCTCGGCGGCTCCGACGACCGCTTCCGGCTCTCCGAGGACGAGGCGCTCACCTGGGTCCGGGCGCTCAACCACCTCCGCCTCGTGGCCGGCGCCCGGCTCGGCATCGACGACGACGGCTGGGAGGATCGGGGTGATGGAAGTCTTCTGGAGAGCGAGGAGTACGCGATGCTCGTCACCCTGGGGTGGGTCCAGGAGAACGTGGTCGCCGCTCTGACGCCCTCCTGAGCTCGCCGCCTCCGGGTGGGCGCCATCGCCGGTCCCCCCGCTGCGGCGGGGTGGACGGCGGCGATCGGCGGCTCGGCTAGTAGCGGGTCACCTTCAGGCTGAAGTCGAGGGCGACGGCGGAGTGGGTGAGGGCTCCGACGCTGATGTAGTCGGCGCCGGCGAGGGCGTAGGCGCGGGCGTTGGGGAGCACGACGCCACCGCTGATCTCCACCTTGGCCCGGCCCCGGATCAGCTGCATCGCCTCGCGCACCTGCCCAGGGGCGAAGTTGTCGAGGAGGATGCGCGGGGCCTTGTCGGTGAGCGCCTGCTCCAGCTCCTGGAGGTTGCTGACCTCGACGTTGATCGGCGCCTCGGGGTGGGCCTTGCGGACCGCGCGGAGCGCCGGGCTGACGCCGTTGGCCAGGGCCAGGTGGGTGTCCTTGATGAGCACCTGGTCGTACAGGCCCATGCGGTGGTTCACCGCGCCGCCCATGCGGGTGGCGTACTTCTCGAGGTTGCGCAGGCCCGGGGTGGTCTTGCGGGTGTCGAGGATCAGGGTCTTGGTGCCCTCGACCGCCTTGACGTACTTGGCGGTGAGGCTGGCGATGCCGCTGAGGTGCTGGAGGAAGTTGAGGGCGACCCGCTCGGCGCGCAGCATCGCCCGCGCCGGGCCGAAGAGGCGGGCGACGATCTGGTCCTCCTGGACCTTCTGGCCGTCCTGGGTCTTGGCGTCGAACTGGAGCCGCTCGTCGACGAGCTGGAAGACGCGCCGGGCCACGGTCAGGCCGGCGATGACGCCGTCCTGCTTGCAGACCACCTTGCCGCGGCAGGTCATCTCCGGCGGCAGGATGGCGTCCGTGGTGATGTCGCCGTCGCCCACGTCCTCCGCCAGCGCCGCTTCGATGAGCGGGTCGAGGACGTCGGGTGCGAGCGCGTCAGTTGTGGGTTCGAGCGTTGCTGTCAAAGCGTAGTCCCCTGTTCCTGTCCGTGACCCAGATTCCGAGCCATTCGTCTCCGCTGTCCGGGAAGTCGTCTCGCAGATGGCTGCCCCGGCTCTCCTCGCGAGCCAGGGCGGAGTCGCAGACCAGCGTGGCGGTGAGCGCCCGGGCGCGGAGCCCGGTGGCGGCGACCGAGCCGTCGGCCTCGCACTCCGCCCGGATGCCGGCGGCCAGGTCGCGGGCGGCGCGCAGGCCGCCGGCGTCGCGGACCAGCCCGGCACCGTCCCACATCGCGTCCCGCAGGCGCTCGTCGCGCCGCGCCAGCGCCCCCGCATCCAGGGTGCGCACGCGCTCTGCCGCCGATTCCTCGACCACCGCCGATGCCGCCGGCGGAGGCGCCTCGGCCCGCAGCCGGAGCGCCGCCTCGGCGGCGCGGTGGGCGAAGACCACCGACTCGAGCAGGCTGTTGCTGGCCAGGCGGTTGGCCCCGTGGACCCCGCTGCTGGCCACCTCGCCGCAGGCGTAGAGACCCTCGACGGTGGTGGCCCCGCTCAGGTCGGCGCGCACCCCTCCGATCAGGTAGTGGGCCGCCGGCGCGATCGGGATGAGATCGCGGCTGATGTCGATCCCGAAA